>JBHIXO010000006.1:0-45225 GCA_041984725.1 Acidimicrobiales bacterium
CTCCTAAGCGGTAGGTCACAGGTTCGATTCCTGTCGGGGGCACCCAGCCCACACCACACCTGACCAGCACGAACACCAACCCGCCACCATGACCGACCCGGCCGTGGTCACACCGTGGTCACATTCCGGGCCTGCGATGTCGGGATCCGCGCCTATCGTGCGACCCATGCCCACCCCCCAGCCACGCCGCAAATCCGACGGCACCACCAGCTGGCGAGTGCGCTACCGCATCGGCCGAGACCAACGATCAGAGACGTTCTACACCGCCTCCGAGGCACAGGAGTTCTGCACCTGGATCGGCGCCCTCGGCCCCGAGCGTGCCGTCGGCCTCCTGCGCGACCGGGACACCGAGCTCGAGCCACGCGCCACCACGCCGACGCTCGACGAGTGGGCCGAGCGGTACATCGCGACCCTGCCCAGCGCCTCGGCCGCGACCAAGGCCGAGTACCGCTCTTCCTACAAGCACTCGTTCGGCCACCACATCGGCGCCATGCACCTGGACACCATCACGCGCGAGACCATCGCCGCCACCATCACCCAGCTGCAGACCCGCGGCGGCCGCGGCGGCAACGGCTACAGCGACAAGTCGATCGCGAACCACCACGGGCTCCTGTCGGCCATGATGGCCACCGCAGTCGCCGACGGACTCATCCCCGTGTCGCCCTGCACCCGGATCCGGCTCCCCCGCTCGACCGACCACGAGGAGACCCCGAAGCGGTTCCTCACCCACGAAGAGTTCGCCCGTCTGTGGAGCTCGACGACCGAGCACCACCGCCGGCTCCTCGAGGTCCTCGTCGGCACCGGCATCCGCTGGGGCGAAGCCGAGGCGCTCACGGTCGGCGACGTCGACCACACCGCGGGGCTGCTGCGGGTGTCGAAGGCGGCCAAGAGGACCGGCTCCGGCTCGTCGCGCGCGATCGGCCCGACGAAGACCAGGCGGTCGCGCCGTGCGATCAGCGTCGGCCCCGACCTGCTCGACGTGCTCGAGCAGGCCGCCGGTGGCCGCGGCCGCGGTGAGCGGCTGTTCCTCGCGCCGCAGGGTGGCCACCTGGTGCACCGGAACTTCTGGGAGTCGTGCTGGGCGCCGGCGTGCAAGCGTGCCGGTCTGATCGACCCGCGGCCGCGGATCCACGATCTGCGGCACACGCACGCGTCGTGGATGATCGCCGAGGGCGTGGACATGAAGACGCTGCAGGAGCGCCTGGGCCACGAGTCGATCGTCACGACGATGGACCTGTACGGCCACCTGATGCCGGACGCGCGCGCGAAGGCCGCGGCCGCTGCGGAGGCGGCGTTGGCGAAGTCGGTCAGGGGTTCAGCTCTTCGACCAGTCGACGGTGAAGGTAGAAGCGTTCCGCCGGCAGCATGAACCGCGGGTCGACGCGGGCCTCCATGGTCGGCATGTCGATCCAGAGGTGGTCGGCGACGAGCTCGAGGTCGCGGTCGAACATGATCAGCGCGTCGGCGAGGTGGCTGCTGGACGGGGCGAGGCGGCGTGCTGCGCGCCACCGGATGCGTGCTTCGGCGGTGCCGGAGACGCAGCTGGTGTGACCGGCGAGGACATGCTCGTGCTCGTGGACGGAGTCACAGCGTCGCTCGACCTGCAGGGTCTTGGTGTCGAACCAGGTGTTGTCGGTGCCGTCGGTCGCGGCTCGGAGCGTGCCGGGGAGGTTCGCCCAGTGCAGGCGCATGTGGGGGTGGTCGCGCCAGAACCGCCAGCCGTGGGGGCCGTCGGCCCAGGGATGCGCGATCGTCATGACTCGCTCGACGTTATGGGTCGGGCCTGACAGTCACTCCTGGTCGCGTCGACTTCGACGAGCCTCCCGATTCTCGGCGTCCATCCGCTGCTGCTCGTGCTCATTCCACATCGGTTCGAAATTCACCGACTCTGGATGCGGCATACGAGTGGCGATCATGTCGGCAAACTCACCGAACGTCATATCGGAGTCCCACGACTCAGGGATCTTCTTGTCCGGAGGGGCATCTTGGAACGACTGCCAGATCGAAGGCGGAATTCCAGGGATGTCGAGCGCCAGGCGGGCGTCGTCCATGCTGTAGTTGAACTGGTACCGAATGCGACTGAGATCCCTGCGCATAATGACGATGACGTAGCGGTTGCGGTCTCGAAGTTCGAGGGCGAGTTCTTTCAGCGGGGTGTCCTCAAACACTGGCACCAGGTACTCCTCCTGATGCCCTCGATGCGTCAGACCTTGCTGCGCATCTGGCTGCGTGACCATCGCGTGAATCCACGCGCGGCGAGCTTCCGCCAGGGTGGCGCTCACTCTGACCACTTCCTCAGGTTCTCGGCCCATTCGTCGTCGAGTTTGGCGTAGGCGCGTTCAAACCAAGTGTGCACGACGGCTTGACCATCTGGCGAGGGCGGGATTTCTTCCAGTATCGCGTGATCGATCAAGACATTGCCGTACCGGTCCCACAAGTGGAGGTGGATCGTATCGGTGGAGTCAATCCGAGCCACCTTCTCCCACCCTCCGTCCCACCACGTCTGGTGTTCGATGCTGAAGTGGACGAAGCGCGTTTTGAAGATGCGCCCGTGGCAGACGAGGCGGTTATCCCCGCCGTCCAATGGCACGAAGAAGGTCGTCGGCTTGCAGGCCGATGGCGGGGGCGGACGATAGGTCTCGCCGGGGCCCTGCAGCGGAGCACCGGCCACGTCCTTGTGCCGCTGCTGGGCCTTGGGGCGCCCAGACTGCGGCCGCCTCTTGTGCCTTCCACTCACGCGGTACTCAGATCGTCGCGGTGCAACTCATGGAGAGCACCATTCCTGAGCTCGGACGACCTCCACCAACTCGGCCGCCTGGTCGTCGCTCACCTCATCGACGCCGTCCCCCGTGAACCGAACCTTCGCGGCCTCCTCGAGGTTCGCCCCATCGTCGAGGATCGAAGCGCACGTGTTGCGTGCCTTCTCGACGGTCTCGCCCGGCTCGTCGGCCAGTGCCGGCAGGATCGCTGCGAGCTCGTCGACGAGCGCATCAGCCTGGGCCTCGTCGGGTTCGGGGATCGCGGCCCCTGGGTCGCATCGCTCGAGGAACTCGGCGACGGTCTCGTCGGCCGGCGGGGTCGCGCAGGTGTCGGTCTCGTCGTCCGAGCTGCTCCCGCAGCCCGCGAGTGAGAGCGCCAGCACCATGCCGGCCAGCGCATGTCGTCGGGTCATCAGTCGGTCTCCTCAGCTGCTCGGTCCTGCCGGTCGCGCTTCTGTTCGCCCACGGACGGCACGCCGGGGTCGTTCGCCGCGGCGTCGAGCGGTGGCGCGGGGGCCTCCTCCGGAGGCTCAGGCGGACCCGTGCGCGGCCGCATCTGGGCGACGCCTGCCCCAGTCGCTCCGACCTCGACGGAGGCGGACGAGCCGCCCAGCTCGTCGATGCGTCGCCAGAGCGCGTCGATCTGCCTCTCGATGTTGTTGAGCCGCGGGTCCAGGTTCTCGGCCGTCACGGGGGTGTCGATGGAAGCGTCGGAAGCTACCTCGGCGTCGGAGTCACCCGGCTCGCCTTCGGCGCGGGACTTCTGCCACTCGAACGCCCTTTCCACCAGCTCGCGACCCGCGTCAGCGCGACCGACGGACTGAAGTTCCTCGAGCGGGATGTCGAGGTGGTACGCGAGGTCCGCAAGGGTTGATGCCGGAGCGACGACGTCGATGTACTGGCCGCGGCCAGCCGACGCGTAGCCGTTCACGATCTGCCTGATGCGCGCTTCGCTCATGTCCGTGCGACGTGCTAGTGCCCGCACCGAGATGTTGCGGCGGTCGATGTAGGTCCTCAGGAGCTTTCCCTCAGGACGTTGGGCCGGCTTGTCCATGGACCAAACCATGCACCGCGAACCTTTGCGAACACAACTGCGCGGCAACTGCGCGACTGTTCGCAATCACAGCCGTGTGAGTTCACATCGAGCCTGGTCAGGGCACAGTTCGCAACTTGTTCGCGCGAACCGCTTGCAGTTCGCACTTGTTCGCAGTACGGTGTTCGCATGCACAAGAAGCCACGCGGAGCCCGGAAGAGCCCGCTGAACCACGACCCGGAGGCGCTGCGCTACGCGATCGCCAAGGCCGGTCTCACGCAGACCGAAGTCGCGCAACAGGCGCACGTGTCGGCGTCCCAGGTCTCCGAATGGCTCAAGGGCACCCGGAACGTGACCGCTCCGAACCTGCACCGCCTCGCGGTCATCCTGAACTGCCCCGTCGTCGTGCTGGAAGCCAAGCGCGAGGTCTCGGCATGAGCGCCCAGGTCTACCGCTGCTTCGATGAGGGCGGCTCCTGCCTCTACATCGGGTCGACCACAGACGTCGATGCTCGGATGGTCACCCACACCCTCACAACGGTCTGGGCTGTCGACGTCGACCGAGTTGACGTGACCGACCACGCCAGTACCGAAGCCGCTCGCGAGCACGAGTTCGACGAGATCAAGCGCCTGCGTCCCCGGTGGAACATCCACGGTCGCGGAGGCCGCGAGACCTGGCAGCCCAGCGACTACGTCGAGGTCATGATCGCCACCCACGCTCGCCGCGACAACTCGGCCCAAGCCAACGACATCCACGCTGCCAGCCGTCGCATCAAGCGCCTGAGCGACGAGCTCATCCGACGATTCCCCACGGTCGGCCCGATCATCGTCGCTGACGTCACCCCCCACCTCCCGCCGCCGCCCGAGGCGGCCGTCAGGGAGTGGGAGGCGCGCAAGGCACGGATCCGTGCAGAGATCGAGGCTCGCGCCGAACGCCGTCGCCTCGAGTTCCTGCGCGCCGAAGCCGAGGAAGCTCGCCAGCTTGCCGCGGAGGTGCCGGCATGAGCATCCAGCGCCACTACACGACCGTCGAGGCCGCCGAGGTGCTGCGGGTCTCACCGCTGACCGTGATGCGCAAGTGCGCGTCCGGCGAGATCCCCGCGACCAAGGTCGCCCGCCAGTGGCGGATCAGCGAGGCCGCGCTCGCAGCGGCGCTCGAGCCGACGAACGCTCCCGTCCCGGAGCAGCCGCGCTACATCACCGCCTCGGCCAAGCGCCGAGCACGACAGGCACGACTCAACCGGCACGCACCGCGCGCGTCGTAACAGAAACCGGGCCCCGACCCCACGCCCAGCAAGCAACGAGGTCGGAGCCCAAGTCCTACAGGAAGGGTACCGCGATGAACCCCAGCAACGTCGCATCACTGCCGCAGAACCGGACCCCGGTTCCGGCGATCTCGTTCACCGACATCACGCACATCGAGGTGATGGCGTCGGCCGACCGGATCGAGCTGATCAAGCACGACGACTGCAAGTACGCGATCGCGATCGCCGGTCAGGTGTTCGTGTACGTCGACCACGTCGGTGCGCAGAAGCTCGAGCGTCTCCTGGGCGAGGTGAACCGGGCATGAGCGTCGTCGAGCTGTGGATCCTGCTGAGCCTGGCCGTGCTGATGGTCTACCCCGCTGGGCTCGCGGCCGGCGAGCGTGCCGCCGCGCGTCGTGCGCGCCGGTTCGCCGACCACGTCGATCAGGCGATCGAGGTGACGCGATGAGCACCCGTCTCGCGGGGTTCGAGCCCGACACGTTCGCCGACGTCGAGTGCCCCGACAACACCGACGGCACCAGCTGCGACCGCTTCACCCTCGACCCGGTCTGTGACCGGTTCCTGTGTGAGGAGCACACGCACGACGAGGACCTCGTCGTGTGCGCGGACGGTCGCTCGTTCCATCACGCCGACTGCGTCATGGGCTGCGCCGAGTGCGTCGACGACGCACGCGACCAGTACACGTCGTCGATCGCGGACTCGCGTGCTGACGATCGCGCGGCCGCGGCCCTCTCGTTCGAGAGGAGCCTCGCATGACGAACCCCACCCACGCGCAGAACATCCCCGGCAAGGGCCGCTGGTACGTCCACCCGGTCACCGGTGAGACGTGGCCGTCGATCACGAACGTCATCGACACCGCCGTCTCCAAGCCCGCGCTCGTGCCCTGGGCGGCCAAGGCCGTCGCGAACAAGGCCGTCGCGATGCTGCCACAGCTCGTGGCCTCGACGATGAAGCCGCGGTGCAAGCCGAAGCGGGTCGCCGACGAGTGCGGCACCTGCCTGGACTGCCTCATCAAGATCCTCAAGCGCGAGCCCGGGTTCGTGAAGGACACCGCCGCCGACCTCGGTTCGCGGATCCACGACTGGGCCGAGGCGCTCGTCCTCGGCAAGCCGTTCCCCGACGACCCGGAGGTCGAGCCGTTCGGCCGACAGCTGACGACGTTCTTCGCCGACTACGGCGTCGACCTGGACAAGGACATCGAGGCGACCGAGGCGACAGTGGTGAACCGGACAGTCGGCTACGCCGGCACCGGTGACCTGTGGGTCCGGTTGCGGGTCGATGGCTGGCCGCGCAAGCGCCTGGTGCTGATCGACTACAAGTCGTCGTCGACGCGGCCGGTGCTGTCGGCGTACGCGGAGAACGCGATGCAGCTGTCGGCGCTCGCTCACGGTGAGGTGCTGCTGCTCGATGACGGGACTGAGGTTCCGGCGCCGAAGGGCATCAAGGACGTGTTCGTGCTGTCGCTGCGTGCCGATGACTACGCGCTGATCCCGATGCCGATGGCCGGGACGTTGGGTGAGGCGTTCGACGCGTTCACGGGTGCGTTGGCGGACGCGGCTTGGTTGCACTCGCAGTACGGGGTGAAGCCGATCGCTGTCGGGCCGGTCGCCGCGAAGGCGGTGGCGTGAATGCCTGCTTGCCCGGCCTGCGGCGCTGAGGCCCACATCTGCCGCGCCCACCCCGACGGCGCCTGGCTGCACTGCAGCGCAGCCTCCCTCCACAACTTCCCGGCTCATGCCGACGAGCAGAAGGACTCCTGACATGCCCATCATCGACATCCAGAAGCGCGCCCGCGAACTCGGCCGCATCCGCACCGGCGACAAGGGCGGCAAGGGCCAACCCCAGAAGCTCACCAAGTTCCGACTCACCAGCGCATCGAAGACCCTGCTGGAGAAGGTCGCCGAGCTCTACGGCGGCACCGTGCAGCCCTGGACCGGTGCAGGCACCGACCAGTACGAGGTCTACACCGACGTCAACCGCATCCCCATCCTCGTCCCACCCCAGCCCGTCTCCCAATGGCTCGAGACCTGGACCGGCGGCGGCTGCGTCCACCGCTGCGACGGCGTCACCAACGCCCTCACCGGCGAGCCCTGCGACCCCGAGGACCGCAACCACCAGCAGGCCAAGCCCACGACCCGCCTCAACGTCGTCCTGCGCGATGTCGAAGGCGTCGGGGTCTGGCGGCTGGAGTCCCACGGCTGGAACGCCGCGGTCGAACTGCCGAACGCCGCCGAGTTCCTCGCCCAGGCCGGCGGCTACGTCAACGGCTGGGTCGCGCTCGAGGAGCGGGTCTCGAAGGCCGACGGCCAAACCCGCCGGTTCCTGGTCCCCACGATCGAGATCGACGTCACCCCCGCCGAGCTCCTCGCCGGCGGCGGCCGCATCGCTCCCCCGTCCGTCGAGGGCCCCGTCCAGGCGACCGCGATCGAGTCCGGCCGACCCGACTACGCGGGCCTCGCGGCCGACGCGACGACCGTCGACGAGGTCCGCGGGATCTGGAACCAGGCGCGCGACGCCGGCCACCTGACCGACGACCTCAAGGCGGTCTTCAACGCCCGGGTCGGGCAGATGCAGGACGCGGCCGCGGATCCGGCGACCGATGAGGTCGTCGAGGCCGAGGTCGTCGACGACGACCAGTCGGTCGAGGACCTGTGGGCCGAGTGCTTGAAGGTCGCCGGCGGTCTCGACATCGGGCTGTGGGACCTCGAGAAGCGTCTGCGGTCGGACTACGACGTCGCGGTCAGCGACGCGACCGCGGAGCAGCTGCTCGCGTTCCTGGACGGTCTGCGAGCGGAGGCAGCGGCATGAGCTGGACCAGCGGCACGTTCTTCGCCTACGACTCCGAGACCACCGGTGTCGACGTCCGGCACGACCGCGTCGTCACCGCCACCGTCGTGAAGTTCGAGGCTGGTCGCCACGTCGACGAACGCTCCTGGCTGATCAACCCCGGCATCGAGATCCCCGAAGGCGCGACCGCGGTCCACGGCATCACCACCGAGCGTGCCCGTGCCGAAGGCACCGACCCGGCCGATGGCCTCGAGGCGATCGCCGACATGCTGGCCCGAACTCTGCGCGCTGGCTACCCGCTGGCCGTCATGAACGCGGCCTACGACCTGTCGATCCTCGAGTACGACCTGCGCCGCCACGACCTGCAGCCCCTGCAGGCGCGGGTGTCGCCGGATCACTGGTGGTGGCTGATCGACCCGTTCGTCCTCGCCCGGGGCCTTGACACGGTGAACCGCGCGTTTCGGAAGGGTCGTCGGTACAAGCTGCCGGACCTGTGCGAGCGGTACCGGGTGCCGTTCACCGAGTCGCACGACGCGACCGCGGACGCCGTCGGCGCTGGCCTGGTCGCTGCGGCGATCTACGCGTCGGATCCGTACATCGACCGGATGGGTCCGGGTGCGTTGTTCCAGGCGCAGCAGACGTGGCGTCGTGAGGATCAGCGTCGGTTCGCCGAGTGGGTGGTGTCGTCGGGCAAGGAGGCCGAGTACGGCGACATCGACACGGGGTGGCCGTTCCATTCGTCGCTGGCCGAGCAGGCGGTGTCGGCATGACGGCGGCGACGGAGCCGATCGTCGTCGAGCTGGTGCTGTCCGCGCTGGCCGCCGCCTTCATCTGGCCGACGGTCATCTGGTGGTGGCGGCATCTGACGGCTGGTGATGGGTTCCGGCCGGAGAACGCGGATGTGGCGGCCGATGTGCGGGATGTCGACGACCGGATGGTCGAGCGGTTCAACGCGAGGGGGCGCTCGTGAGTGACATCAAGCCCGAGTGGGTCGAGGCAGCTCAGATCGACGAGGCGTTCTGGTCTGCACAGGAGGCTGGTGATCTGCCACGCCCTCGCGGTGGCTACGTGCGGGAGACGTTCGAGATCGGCTACCGCGCTGCCCTCGCCGCCGTGGTCCCGCTGATCCAGGCGGAGCACGAGGCCGAGGTCGAGCGGCTGCGGCATGAGGCCAAGACGTTCGATGCGGCGAAGAAGATGGTCGACTCTGCTCGCACCAAGACCAACGAGGCGAAGGCGATACTCAACGGGCTCGTCAATGACCTGACCGCCGAGCGTGACTCCCTGGAAGCCGAAGTCAAGCAACTGCAACGCGTCGTCGAGTCCTGGCAAGACGAAGCGGCGGAGACGGCCAGTGAGCGTGACTCCCTGCGGGCACAGGTCGCGGAGTACGAGCGGCAGATCGCGGCGGTAGGCGACCTGGGGGTCCGAGAGCAATGGCCGCCCGACGAATGGCGCGCCGCACTCGCTCGCCTCGACGCCCCCGACGACCACCTGCGGGCGGTGGAGCGGGCAGCGGCGGCGAAGGCGCTGCGGTCGTGGGTCAACGAGTGGCCCACGACGGAGGGCGACGGCACGTTCCTCGCTGACGTGAAGCGCGACGGTTTGGCCCGCGCCGACCAAATCGAAGGCGGCACTGAACCGACCGATTCGGAGGGTCACGCATGATCTGCACCTATTGCGCGAGTCTGATCCTCCCGCGCGAGGAGTCGGACGCCGGGACAGTGCTCTCCTGCACCGGGTGCCCGTTCTCAGTGACCATGCCGCATCATCGCTCGCCCTACGAATCGACCGATTCGGGTGATCGGCCATGACCCTCCGCTACCGCGCCCGACGCCGGAACGCGCGCCGACACCGCCCCAAGCTCCCAGCCTTCATCGCAGACGCCCCCTGCCACTGCCAGACCACCGACGACGGCCGCTACTACCCCGGCTGCACACGACACGACCCCAACCACGACCAGGACGCACGCCCATGACCACCCCAGCACCCGAGTACCAGCAGCTCATCGACAACGGCTGGACCAGACACGGCCTCATCTGGCGCAACCACGCCCTCCGCCACAACGAACCACCCCCCAACGAACTCCCACCACCCACACCCGTCGGAAACGAAGCCGCCGGCCTCACCCGCTGCGGCACCGACGCCGCCCGCCGACGCCACCAACGCCGCGGCGAAACCTGCTACACCTGCCACCCCACCAAGGCACGCCGATGAGCGCCACGACCCCCACACCGGTCGCCGAACCCACCACCGTCGACCACCTCGACTTCGACCCCTGCTGCGAGATCACCGTCGTCGACATCAGCTGCGGCTCACCCGGCATCTGGTTCCTCGTCGCCGCCGTCCACTGCACCCCGGACATGACGAAGAACGTCATCCTCTGCCAGGAGCACTTCGACCAGATCCTCGGCGGCGCCGAGGTCCGCTGCGAAGAGTGCCGCCAGCCCTACGTGTGCAAGCCGCGGATCATCCGGACGGAGCGGATCCGATGAACACCATCGCCTTCCGCGTCTACGGCCTCCCCGCACCCCAAGGCTCCAAACGCCACGTCGGCAACGGCGTCATGGTCGAGTCCTCCAAGAAGGTCAAGCCCTGGCGCCAAGACGTCACCGCCGCAGCCCTCGAAGCCGCCACCCAGACCGCCGACTTCACACCCTTCACCGGACCCGTCCGCGCCCGCATCACCTTCATCTTCCCCAGACCCAAGGGCCACTACGGCACCGGCCGCAACGCCGACCGCCTCAAGCCGTCAGCACCGATCAACGTGGCCACCAAGCCCGACCTCGACAAACTGCTCCGCTCCACCTTCGACGCCCTGTCGGCCGCCGGCCTGTGGCGCGACGACAACC
This sequence comes from Acidimicrobiales bacterium, assembly GCA_041984725.1. GTDB lineage: Bacteria > Actinomycetota > Acidimicrobiia > Acidimicrobiales > Salinilacustritrichaceae > Salinilacustrithrix. The sequence goes on from JBHIXO010000006.1 coordinate 10,696, forward strand.
AGGCCGCCCGCGTCACCGCGGACAAGATCTACGGCGACATCCCCGGCGCCGTCATCGAGCTCGACGCCCTGGCGGTGACCGCATGACCCGAACGCTACGCAACCAGGGCACCACCATCCGGTCCACTGTCACCCAGGACGCACCCGGCACGAACCTCTTCCTCCCGCCGGCATGGACCGAGCAGGCCCTCTGCGCCCAGGTCGACCCCGAACTCTGGTTCCCCGACAAGGGCGGCTCCACCCGCGAAGCCAAGACCATCTGCCGACGCTGCCCCGTCCAAGACGACTGCCTCGACTACGCCCTCACCCACCACGAGGGCTACGGCATCTGGGGCGGCGTCAGCGAACGAGCACGTCGCCAGCTGCTCGACCAGATCCCCACCGACGACATCCCCGACGACACCTGGTTCGCCGACGGAGACGACTTCACCTACGACACCGACCTCGGAGACATCGCATGACCAGCCGCCGCCAGACCCCCCGCATGCTGCCCCTGCGGATCCTCCTCGACCACGCCGACAACGTCCGCGCCGACGTCGGCGACCTCGACGAGCTCGCAGCCTCCATCCGCGCCCAAGGACTCCTACAGCCCATCGTCGTCACCCCACACCGCCGCGACGGCCACTACCTCATCCTCGCCGGTCACCGCCGCGCCGCAGCCGCCCGCACCATCCCCCTCGACAACGTCCCCTGCCTCATCCGCGACGACGCCGGCGACACCACCGACCACGACGACCTCCTCGTCGACGCCATCCGACTCGTGGCCTCCACCCAGTTCGGATCCGGCTCGATGCTCCAGCGCAAGCTCCGCGTCGGCTTCGCCAAGGCCGGCCACCTGCTCGACCGCCTCGAAACCCTCGGCGTCGTCGGACCCAGGGAAGGCTCCAAGGCCCGCGAAGTCCTCATCAAACCCGACGACGTCGACGCGTTCCTCAACAACCTCCACGCGAACGCCTAGCAGCCACCCCGGGCCCCGGCAACGACGACCAGGGCCCGGCCACCACCCACCCCAAGGACAGGCAGGCATGACCACCGTGACGACGTACGACGACCTCCCACCCGAGGACCCCTACGCCAACGTCACCCCACTCCACCCCCACGCCAACACCCACGCTGAAGCCGCCCTCATCAGCCTCGTCATCGCAGAACCCGAACTCGTCCACACCCTGCTCCCCCTGGTGAACCCCGACGACTTCTACGAACCCCACCACGAGCACCTCTGGGACACCTTCGCCGACATCACCGCCCAAGGACTGACCCCAGACACCTCAGCCCTCCACGCCCAGCTCGTCAAGCACCGCCCACAGCTGCTGAACCGACTCCCGAACTACACACCCACCACCACCGGAGCCACCCCCACCAACGCCAGCTGGTACGCCCAACAGATCCGCCACACCGCCATCCAACGCCGCGCCGTCACCGGACTGCGCCAAGCCCTCCAACAGGCCGAAGCCGCCACCAGCCCCGAAGACGTCGACGTCGCCCTCGGCAACGGCATGAACGCCCTCGAAGACAACATCCGCACCCTCTGGTCCGACCAGACCAGCCCCCGCACCGGACCCGACTACGTCACCTTCACCGGCCTGTTCTCCCGCCCCAAGACCCCCACCCCCTGGCTCACCGCACCCATCCTCGCCGCCGGCCGCATCACCCTGCTCTACTCGCCCGGCAAGACCGGCAAGTCCCTCATCGCCATGGAGGCAGCCGCAGCACTGGCCACCGGCCGACCCTGCCTCGCGTCCGACGCCCCCGGACAACCCCAGCACGTCCTCTACATCGACCAGGAGATGACCGAGGAGGACTGGGCCGACCGACTCCGCGACATGAGCTACGGACCCGCCGACGAACATCTCCTCAGCCAGCACCTCCACCTCGCGCAGCTCCACGCGTGGCCACCAATGGACACCCCCGCTGGCGGCAAGGCTGTCCACGACGCCGCCACAGCCACCCGCGCGACCGCCGTCATCATCGACACCGCCTCCAAGGTCATCGCTGGCGAAGAGAACTCCAACGACACCCAGCAAGCCTTCTACCGATCCACCCTCATCCCCCTCAAGCGCGAAGGCATCGCCGTCCTCGTCCTCGACCACACCGGCAAGGACCTCGAACGAGGCGCCCGCGGCGGCTCGGCCAAGACCGACAACATCGACCTCGCCTTCGAGCTCATCAAGCGCGGCCGCGACACCCTCACCATGCGCTGCACCCACGCCCGATTCCGTGACCCCCTCCTCGATGAGCCCACCCTCCTGCACCGGGACACCGGTCCGCTGACCCACCGCATCGAGCACCTCGGCCTCTCCGATGAAGCCGCCGGCGCAGTCCGACCAACCACCCTCATGGAGCGGGTCTCACGGTTCGTCCAGTTCAACCCCGGCCAGTCCAAGACGTCGATCGAGACCGCCGTCAAGGGCAAGCGTGAGTACGTCCGCCTCGCCCTCGAACTCCTCGTAGCCGAGCAGTACGTCAAGGCCGAAGCCGGGCCCAACCGGGCGGTCATCCACCACCACATCCGACCCTTCGATGAGCAGCAGGGGGATGAATGAACAGGTCCGCCCCCAGTCCGCCCCGAGTCCGCCCCCACCGACCTCCTGAGGGTGGTCCGCCGGTTCGCCCCCTCCCTCCGGGGGCGGACCACCCGATCGGTCCGCCCCGACACTCGCCCCAGACCCCAAATCGAGGAGACCAGCCGATGACCCGAAACACCCCCGGAACCACCTGGCTCATCACCGAACGCACCCGACCCGCCTGGACCGCCGTCCTGGCACTCCTCGACGACAACCGAGCACACCCCCACCACGACGTCGCCGCAACCATGAGATCAGCAGGCCTCGCCCCCCGCACCATCCAGAACCACCTCCGCTCAGCAAGCCGCCGCGGCTGGATCCACTCCCGCCGCGGCCTCATCACACTCCGCAACCGCCAAGCGATCACCGCGGCGCTCAGCGTTGACCCCTCGGACAGCCGGCCATGACCACCGACCTCTTGGACGAGACTGCTCGATGCGTTGCGACGTCGAAGCGATCGGGGAACCGCTGCAAGCGGCGTCCGATCGAGGGCGGCACGGTGTGCGCGATGCACGGCGGCTCAGCACCTCAGGTCCAGGCCGCTGCAGCTCGGCGTGTGCTGACTCAGCAGGTCGAGGCCGACGCGGCCGCGGTGCTCGCGACCATCGGCGTCACCGGTGTCGACGACCCGCTGCACGAGCTCGCGCTTCTCGCGTCCGAGGCTCGCGCGTTCCAGGATGCGATCGGTGCTCGGGTGAACGCGCTGCAGGAGCGGATCCGGTTCTCGTCGGATCAGGGCACCGAGCAGTTGCGGTCGGAGGTCGCGCTGTACGAGCGGGCGATGGATCGGACGGGCAGGTTCCTCGAGGTGCTGGTGCGCTCTGGGTTCGAGGAGCGTCGCGTGCGGATCAGCGAGGCGACGGCGGCCCTGCTGGCCGGGACTATCACCCGCATCCTCGATCAGCTCGAGCTGACGGCGGCACAGCGTGAGCTGGTGGCGACGGTGGTGCCGGCCGAGCTCAGGGCGACGGCTGAGCTGGAAGCGAGTGCATCGTGAACACCTGGACGGTCGACCAGCGGTGGCCCAGCGCCGGAGCCCGCTACTCGACGAAGATCGAGGTGGACGGCCACTCGTCAGGCATGCCTGCCGTCAGCCAGTCGAGGATGTTGACGGTCAGATCCGCTGTATGGCGCTCGAACTTGCCGGTTCGGCCATGCACAGTCGCCTCCGCTGCCTCACCTGATACACCGCTGAGCCATGCGGCGACGTCTGGGCTATCAGCCCAGAGACGTGCCGAGAGACCAGCTGTGAGCCTGGCGACCTCCGCCTGGTACGTCTCGATAACCGCTCCCGGCCCCCGGGCTCGTCGGCCCGACGTGAACGCCACTTCGGCGACTTGGATGCCCTCGATGAATTGCACGACTGCCTCGCGCTGTCGGTCGTGCCGGTCGGATGCAGCTTGTCGCTCTCGGTCCTCTCGATCAGCTTGGGCTCGTCGATCCCGCTCGAGCTCCGCGCGCCTGTCAGCTCGACGCTCGGTGAGAACGAACAGCCCGTACAGGATCAGCCCGCTCAGCAGCGTCCCCAGCACCCCAGGACCCCACGTGTTGAGCCAGGACTGGTCCTCGCGGACGACGACGGGACAGGTCCAGCCGTTGCTGACCGCGCCGAGGAGACACCACATGCTCCGGACGATCCCACAACCTCGACCGCGGTGCGGCCGAATCGACAGGAGGAACCCCTGATGAGTGACACCCCGAAGAAGCCGCCGGCGAGACTACAGCAGCATGTCGTCGCGCACATCGACGCCGAGTTCGGCACGAAGGCGAACCCGGTGTTCGACGACGTGCTCGTGTTCGGCACCGAGATCGACGCACTCCGGTTCATCCGCGGCAAGCCGGACTGGCTGTACGCCGCGGTCGCGCACGGCGACTCGGTGGCCGAGGCACTGAAGGGCATAAGGACGTGACACCGAACGTTGTCGCCCCGCTGGGGTTCCTACCTCGTGAGAAGGTACGTCGCCAACGTCGCCGCTGCTCCACCTGCAAGGCCGCTGAGCAGACCCCACACGCCGCCAATCCTTGCCGCTCGCCGAGCAACCTCGGCCTCATGCTCCTGCTGGCTCGCGTCGAGCGCGTCCAGAGGCGACAACAGGGACACCCCCCGTCGCTGCTCAGCTCGCGTCAGCGGGACGGTCTGCGCATCGATTGCCTTCGCGATCGTGTACAGATCCTGCTGGTACCCGTGCGCGGTCAGGCGGACCCCCGTCTCGTCCATCTGGACGTAGATGTCCTTCGACCCGGCTCTGAAGTGCACCGTGATGAGTTCGACGCGCGTGGCACGAGCGGCGTCTTGCAGGTAGTGCAGCTGGTCGTAGCGAGTCGACGAGGTCGGGACTGCAGTCGGGTTCGGCCACGAGACGGTCGGCATGACATGGACCTGCCAGTTGCCTTGATCGCCGCCGAGGTCGCGCATCTTGCGGATCCACTGGTCGAGCGCATCCCTGTCTGCGAACCGACGCGGTCGCATCAACCGGAGGCCAAGCGGCGACGCACCCTCATCAAGTTGGATCCGCGAAGCGATCGGGACCCACGACCCGCCCGATCCCTCGAGCCAGTCCGCAGCCCGGCGCAGCGTCTCGACGACACGTTCTGAAGCCCGCATGCACCACATCCTGTCTCCCACCCGACTTGCCCGCAGCAGAACCACCGCATCCGAGGAGCACCAAGCATGACCGACACCGACCCCCGCTGCACCTGGTCCGACCTCCCCACCGACCAGTGCGCCCACTGCGTCAACACCAACACCGACGGCTTCCGGATCCCCGAACGCCCACGCCTGCGCGTCGCCCACCCCGTCGTCATCCAGTCCGCCGAGACCACCGCCATCGAGATCCCCAACGCCATCCACGCCCCCGACCACCCAGTCACCGCCCACGACTACGTCGTCCTGCTCACCGCCGCGACGTTCCACGACGAGCCCCGCACCATCCAGCAGACCAACCCCGACGGGTCGCACACGTTCGTGACCGTCCGACACCGCACCTCGAGCCCGTCGCTGCTCGAGCAGCTCGACCGCGCCATCGAACCGCTGCGCGCTGACGGCGACGGCGCCCGCGTGTTCGCGTCGAAGACCCCCGCGCGGATCGACGCGCTCGACGCGCTGCAGCGCATCGACCACGAGACCGACGTGTGGCTGCGCCGGCTGCAGCTGCGTCGCACCGACACCGACGACCTCGGCGCCCTGGTGCGGCGCGCGGCCGCGGCGGCCGGCGACGACATCCGCCAGGACGTACGCGCGTGGTGGATCTTGGCGCGCACGGTGACCGGGTGGGATGCGCCGGCGTACCGGCCGCACAACACGTGCCCGTTGTGCGAGCGACGTGGGAGTCTGCGGGTGCGGATCGACGCCCTGACCGCGGTGTGCGTGGAGTGCGGTGAGGGCTGGGACGCGGTCACGATCCAGCTGTTGGGGAACCACATCCGTGACGAGAACGGCGAAGAGTCCGCGGCTGTCTGACCGCAGGTCTACGCTGGATCGCATGACCGTCGTGTTCCCGTCCGGTGCCGATCTGCCGCCAGAACGAGACGGCGTGCTACGCATCATCGGGTGGGACAGTCAGAACGTCGGGCGCAGTCAGCGAGAGGCGTCCACCGTCCGCGTCAGGTTCGTCCTGTCGCGTGAACTCACCGCAACTGAGAAGGATATCTATCCGCAACTCCTGAGCATGGCCGAGATTCAAGAAGGAAGACTGCTCGAGGTCTCCATCAGAGCTGAGGGCGCGACGCAGCGAGTTCACATGCTCAACAACCGCTTGGCCGAGCTCGAGCGAAAGTCTCGCGAGTTCGACGACGCGCACAATGCTGCGGTCGATGGCGTCAAGCAAGCCTTGCGTGGGATCAACTTCGAGTAGCCCGACACGCCGTCGCGAGACGACGGCTTGCAGATGTCGGGATCGTGTCGCACACTGACGACGTCGGGAGAAGTGTCTCCCCACCCAGACCCCGGAGCCAGGCGGCCCGGGGTTTCGTCATTCCGACGGATCCTCGTCGCTGATCTTCTGAGCGATCTCCCGCAGGTCCGGTCCCGGCTCGATGCCGCGCTGCCGCATCGACGCGGCCAGCTCCGCCTCGACCTCGTCGACCGGCCGTCCCGCGTGCGACTGGCTGATGCGGGTGATGTCCTTCTCGACAGCCTGGATCGTCGGAGCCAACATCCGCTCCAGCGCCTCGCGGTCGAAGTTGGAGTCCGCCATGTTCGTGCCTTTCTCGTGTGGTTGATCGGACTTCGACCGTAGGTGACCGCCCGGACAGCGCGGCTCGAAATCCACAGGCAGGTGAGCCGATGAACCCCTGGGAAGCCGCCGCCCGCCACTTCGAGCCCCCAGAACGCCGCTGGGCCACACCCGGCCAGCTCGCACGACAGCTGACCCCCCGGACGGTAGACACCCCCGCGCTCGACCTCATCGACCAGGCGCTCGTTGAACTCCTCGACACCCCCGACGGCCGGCTCATCATCACCATGCCCCCACAGGAGGGCAAGAGCACCCGCGCCGCCAAGGACTTCCCCATCTGGGCCCTCACCCAGAACCCCGACCTTCGGATCGTCACCGCCTCGTACTCCCAGTCCCTGGCGAACCGCAACGGCCGCGCCATCCGCAACACCATCAGTACCCACCCCGAGCTCGGCCTACGGATCGCACCCGACAACGGGTCAGTTTCCGAGTGGCAGCTCGCCGGCCACGATGGCGGCGTCCTGTCCGTCGGCATCGGCGCCGGCGTCACCGGCCGACCCGCCGACATGCTTGTCATCGACGACCCGATCAAGGACCGTAAGGAAGCCGACTCCGAAGTCTTCCGCGACTCCCGCTGGGACTGGTGGACCGACGCCGCGTCCACCCGCCTCGCCCCCGGGGCTCCGGTCGTCGTCATCCTCACCAGGTGGCACGAGGACGACCTCGCCGGTCGGCTCCTCGCCGCACCCGACGGCCACCTGTGGCGCGTCCTGAACATCCCCGCCGAAGCCGACCACGACCCCGCCGCCGGCGAGACCGACGCGCTCGGCCGCGAGCCCGGCGAGTTCATGGTCTCGGCCCGCCGCCGCACCACCCGCCAGTGGGAAGCCACCAAGGTCCGCGTCGGGTCCCGCACCTGGGCGTCGCTGTACCAAGGCCGCCCGTCCGCGGCCGCCGGCGACATCCTCAAACGCGAGTGGTGGCAGTACTACACCCAGCCGCTGCACCTCGTCCGCGAGGACGGCACATGCGTCGTCAACGGGTTCGACGACCTGCTGATCTCGTGGGACCTGACGTTCAAGGACACGAAGGCCTCCGACTACGTAGTCGGCCAGGTGTGGATGCGCCGCGGCGCTGACGCCTACCTGCTCGACCAGGTCCGCGATCGGATGGACTTCCCCCGCACGCTCGCTGAGGTCGGCCGGCTTGCACGACGGTGGCCACAGGCCGCGTTGAAGATCATCGAGGACAAGGCCAACGGGCCCGCAGTGATCGCTTCGCTGCGTCGCAAGGTTCCCGGGATCGTTCCCGAGGAGCCGCAAGGTTCCAAGGTGGCGCGGGCCAGCGCGGTCGCTCCGCTGATCGAGGCCGGGAACGTGTGGCTTCCTAATGTGTCGTTCGCTCCATGGGTCGACCAGTTCGTCGAAGAGTGCGCTGCGTTCCCGAACGCGACCCACGACGACGTCGTCGATGCGCTGAGCCAGGGCCTGAACCGGCTCGTGCTGCAGCCACTGCTCGACGACAACCAGGAGTTCGACGAGGGCGACCTCGACGACGAGCTCGCAGATTTCACGATCGATCCCCTGGCCGGCTGAACGGAGGTACGCGGTGCCCACCCTCGACGACACCCCGATCTCCGAAGCCGAGACTGTTGCGGAGCAGCGCGCCTCCTTCCTGGCCGACCAGCTGTCCGCTGCGTCCAACACCATCGAGCTGCTCGAGGAGTCCCTGGCCAGCGTCGAGCTGGCACGCGAAGACGCCGGCTGGCGCAGCATCCTCGTAGAGTCCGAGCTGCAGTTCACCCGCGAAGGGCTGCGGCAGTCCGCGCAGCTGTGCCGGGTGTTGGCGATCGCCAACCCGCTGCTCAAGCGGGGCCTGAGCCTGCGGACGGCCTACATCTGGGGTCCTGGTGTGCAGATCGCGGCACGCGCCAACGGCAAGTCCACCGACAACCCGAACGAGCAGGACGTCAACGCCGTCATCCAGGCGTTCATCGACGACCGTGAGTCCCAGCGGGTGCTGTTCGGCGCGACCGCGCGGATCCGCAACGAACGGACCCTCGGCACCGACGGCAACCTGCACGTCGCGCTGTGGACCAACCGGGCCTACGGCACCGTGCGGCCGCGGCTGATCCCGTTCGACCAGGTCATCCAGGTCATCAGCAACCCCGAGGACTCCACCGAGCGGTGGTTCTTCCTGCGCCAGTTCACGACCCAGGTTTCCGAGCCCGGCACGATCCCCGGCACCGTGCGGCTACGGACCGAAACCCGCCGCGTCCTGTACCCGTCGATCGACTACCGGCCTGCTGTCCGGCCCGCTAGCTACGGCGGCATCCCGATCGAGTGGGACGCGCCGGTGGCCGAGATGAATGTCAACGGCCTCGACACGTGGGACTTCGGCATCGGTGATGCGTTCCCCGTGCTGCCGTGGGCCCGGGCTTACGCCGACTACCTGACCGACTGGGCCCGGCTGATGAAGGCGCTGTCGCGGTTCGCGTTCCGGTCTTCGTCCCCGAACACCCGCACCGCTCGCAACGCCGAGCGCGCTCACCGGGAGGTCGCGACCGCCGCGTCCGCCAATGGCGCGAACCCTCAGGCGGGTGCCACCGTTCACATGGGTGCCGGGCAGACGTTCGAGGCGATCAACAAGAGCGGTGCCACGATCGACGCCGACTCCGGCCGCCCGGTCGCAGCGATGGTCGCGGCTGGCCTCGACGTCCCGGTCACCATGCTGCTCGGTGACCCCGGTGTCACGGGCGCACGCGCCACGGCCGAGACCCTCGACTTTCCGACCGAGCAGATGGCGAACCTGCGCCGCGGCGAGTGGGCCGACTTCCTGCGCCGGATCTTCGATTACGTGATCGACATGGCAGTCCGTGCACCTGGTGGTCCGCTGAAGGGGCGCCTGGTCCGTGATCGCGCCTCCAACCACTGGAGCGTCGAGCTCGCGGGCGACACCGACCGAACCATCGAGATCGATTGGCCGGACCTGTCTGAGATCCCGCTGGCCGAGATGGTCGCGGCGATCGCTGAGGCCGCCGACACCAAGACGATCCCCGATGCGGTGATCTTGAAGCTGTTGCTGCAGGCTCTCAGCGTCGAAGACGCCGACGAGATCATCGAGGCCGCGACCGACGAGGACGGCAACCTGCTCGACGTGTCGGGCACGGTCGGGGCGCAGGCGACTCGGAGGTTCCGCGACGGCGAGGACGCCGCAGAGGACTTCTAGGCCGTGGCGTACTCCGACGCGAGCGACGCCATCGTCAACAGGCTCCGCCAGTCGCTGCAGTTCATCGGCGACGAGCACGCCCGGGAGATGACCGCAGCGTGGGTGCGGGCCTTCGACGACTTGGCGCCCGAGCTGTTCGAGCTCGTCGACGACCTGATGGCCGGCGACGTCCGCCCCACTCGGACGCAGCTGCGGCGCAGCCGCCGGCTGCTGGCCACCCTCCGGCTCGTCGAGCAGCGGCTCACCGAACTGTCCGCAGCGTCGACCCGTTCGATCCTCCGTCAGCTGCGGACCGTCGTCGACCAGGCAGGCTACGGCGTCGACCAGCTGGTCTCCTCGATGCTTCCGCCCGGTGTCAACGTCGATGGCTGGAACCGTGTCGACCCGGCGCAGGTCGACGCGATCGTGCAGCGAACCACGCAGCAGATCACCGCTCGGCATTTCCCGCTGGCCGCTGACGCGACCGCGGTGATGAAGCGCGAGCTGGTCCGCGGGATACTGGTCGGCGACAACCCCCGAACTGTGGGCCGCCGCATCGTCGCCCGAGCCGGCGACGCGTTCGACGGCGGCCTCACTCGAGCGGTCCGGATCGCACGCACCGAGATGCTCGATGCGCACAGAGCGGCCGCGGCGCTCGGCGAACGACAGAACGCTGACGTCCTGGCCGGTTGGATCTGGACCTCAGCCCTGGGCACGCGGACCTGTCCGTCGTGCTTCGCCATGCATGGGACCGAGTTCCCGCTCGATGCGCCTGGCCCGTTGGATCACCCGCTCGGACGGTGTTCGCGGACGCCGAAGACCAAGTCGTGGCGTGAGCTCGGGTTCGACATCGACGAGCCTCCGTCGGTCCTGCCTGACGCTGCCGAACGGTTTGGGCGGCTGAGCGCGGTCGAGCAGCTCGAGATCCTGGGACCCGCCCGGTTCGCGGCCTGGCAGGCCGGCAAGTTCCCGATCCAGACGTGGGCGAGCAGGAAGTCGTCCGACGGATGGCGCGACTCCTACGTCGCGAGGAAGGCGCCGGTGGACTTCCGCCGCACCCGACGCGGTGACATCGATCTCGATGTAGCCGGCGGATCCGGAGGTCGAAGGCCACCGCGCACGACGTTCGGCGAAGGCTTCGGACCTGAGCCCGACCCGTCAGACAAGGCCGCGTTCAAGGCGTACTGGAACGCCCGGCGTAATGCGCTGCCGGTCGACTTCGGTGGTGACCGACTTGAGCCCCACGAAATCCGGTTCGTCGAGCGGTTCCTCAATCACGGCGAGCAACTCGAGTGGATCCCCAGGGATGAGAAGGGGCGCACCTCGACGAGTGACTTCTTCTGGGTGAACAACGGCAACATCGCAATGGAGCTCAAGTCCCCGAAGGCGAAGTACAGCACGATCCGCGGAGCGATCGCGGATGCTGTGATGCGGGCCCGGACAAACCATGGCGTTGAGAAGGCCAACTTCATCATCGACCTCGGAGACGCGCCCCTGACACCGGATCTGCGCGCTGAACTGAGCCGCTACAACCTCGACCGAACCAAGTACGCGATCCAACACCTGTGGGTCATGTCGGGCGGGCAAATCCTGCCGAGGATCTCGCTGAGAAAGAAGTAGCGGGCCATTGCGCCCCCACGGTGTGGAGGGATGGCCCGCTCGCCTTCAGGATACCGCGATCAGAGTCGCGGATCCACCCCGCGAGTCTTCGGGAACCGGTCCACGTTCGACGGCTCGTACATCGCCGCCGGGCAGAACCGGCACTGGTGAACCATCGACATCCCCGGCACCCCGTCACGCATGACGAGCTGGGCCTCTGCCGGTAGCCAGGCGTGCTCGAGGCACGCGTCTTCCAGACCGCCTTCGTCGGCGTCGTCGAAGCCCACGTCAGCCGCCGAGTTCCTCGTGCCAACGCAGGTGCTTCAGCGGGCCGTCGATCGACCGGCCGTTGATGTAGGCCGCGCAGCGGTTGCAGTCCCAGCCCTCGCCGCGTTCAACGAAGTCGCGCTTGATTGCAGCCCGTTCACCGGCGCCCTCGTCGCCCGGCGCAGCGATCTGCATGTTCGGCATCCCAACACCGTACCCACGTCCAGGAGGTCGCCGCCATGGCGAAGCAGCAGACGATCACCGAGACCGCCGCTCTCCAGGCGACCCCCGTCGAAGGGAAGCCCGGGCGGCTGCTGGTCACGCTGATCACACCCGGTCAAGGCTCGTCGGGGTTCTACTCCCCTCAGGTCCTTGAGGCCGCCGGCGCGGACAAGGTATTCCCGGCCGGCACCCAGATGTTCCTCGACCATCCCACCGAATCCGAGCAGGTCGAGCGCCCCGAGCGGTCGATCAAGGACCTCGGAGCCGTTCTGGCCGAGGACGCACGGTGGGACGACAGCCTGCAGGCACTGGTTGCCGAGGCAGACACGTTCAGCCAGCACCGCGAACTGCTGACCGAGATGCAGGAGCACATCGGCGCGTCCGTGCGCGCCGCCGCCGAGGTCTCCGAGGCCCGCGGCACCCGCACCGTCGAGCGGCTGATCGCGAGCCCGGCCAACACCTGCGACTTCGTCACCCGCGCCGGCCGCGGTGGTTCGTTCCGGGTCCTGGAGTCCGCGCGACCCTCCCTGGTGATCGAGCGGGCGCTGCGTCACGACGGGATCAGCGAGGCCACCGTGAATGACCAGCGCGAGGCGCTCGACGACGTGCTCAAGGCCGCCCACGGGGGCGAAGACACCTACGTGTGGTTGCGCGACTTCGACGAAGAGACGGCCTGGTTCGAGGTCTCCACCGGTGGCACCGAGACCACCTACTCCCAGGCCTACACCACAGGCGAGAACGGTCTCGCCGACGCCATGACCGGTGAGCGGACCGAGGTCCGCCAGGTCACCCAGTACGTCCCGGTCAACCCGGCCGGGCGATCCACCGAATCCCATCGAGGAGATGACATGGGAACCACCCAGATCGAGGAGTCGGCGCTGTCCGAGCTCCGCGAGGCTGCCGGCCGGGTGACCGCGCTCGAGAGCGAGCGCGACACCGCCCTCCGGGAGCGTGACGAGGCGCGAGCCGAGCGCGACGAGCTGCGGGAGGCGGCCGCGGTCCAGAACCGCGAGACCCGTGCCCGCGAGCTGGTCAACGAGGCCGCCACCGCCGCCGAGCTCCAGCTCAACGACATCGAGATCGACGGCCTGATCGCCCGGCTCCCCGTCACGGAGAGCAACGGCGTCGAGGTCCTCGACGAGTCGGCGTTCACCGAGGCCGTCAACAGCAAGCTCACCAAGCTCGCCGAGTCCGGACGCGTCCGCGGCTTCGGCGGCGACACCAGCCAGTCGGGAGCGGTCTCCGAGGCCGACTTCGACGCCGAGTTCAAGAAGGAGGCCTGAGCGATGAAGAACGAGATCATCCGCCCCGGCACCGAGCTGTCCCTGCCCGTCCCGGTCGGGACCGTCTCCGGCGATCCCGTCAAGGTCGGCGGACTATGCGGCGTCGCCGCCACCAGCCGCGGTGAGGGCGGCAACATCGCCACGCACGCGAGCGTCCTGTTGGACGGCCGCGTCTACGAGTTCGACGTCGACGGCGCCATCACGGACGTCGGCACGCCGATCTACATCGACGACGACGGTGCCCTCACCGTCACGTCGACCGACAACGAGCTGTACGGGCACTCGGTCTGCGCGGCCGACGGCTCGTACGCCACCAAGTCGTCGGGCGTCGGAGCGGCGCTCGTCAAGCCCCTGACGGTCTGAGGAGGCCATCGTGACCATCACCATCGGAGAGTCCTTCGGACTCACGGCCGACCTCACCATGGTCGGCGAGGGCCCGGAGGCACGCCGCCAGGCGGTCCGCCAGGACCCGAAGCGCCGCACCGCGGTCGTCGAAGCCAAGCGGCTGCTCGAGCTGGCGTGGGCGGGCAACCGCGTCGCCATGCTGCGCGTCAACGAGGCCATCACCACGTCGGACCTGTTCAAGTCCGCCGCCGGCGAGGTCCTCGACCGCGAGCTGCTCGCGCAGTACGAGGACATCGAGACCCAGTGGTCGAAGTTCGCCGCCCGCACCACGGTGAAGGACTTCAAGCGCAAGCAGCTGGTCGAGCTGTCCCGCAACCGCCACGGTCTGCGCCGCGTTCCGGAGCACACCAACTACCCGATCGCCACGACGACCGCGAACGAGCGGTTCATCAGCGTCGGGAAGTTCGGTGAGCAGTACGGCTACTCGCTGGAGGCCCGCGTCAACGACGACATCGGCGAGCTGCAGCAGGTTCCGGCCGGCTGGGCGACCCAGGCCCGCTACACCGAGGACGACGGCGCGCTGGCGACGCTGGCCAACGTCACCACGGGAGCGCCGAACGCGGCGTTTTTCAACGTCGGCAACGGCAACCTCGGCACGGGGATCCTGAACGCCGAGAACCTGCAGGACGCCATCACCACGGTGTCGACCAAGCGGGACAAGGACGGTCGTCTGCTGCGTCCCGGTCAGCTGAAGCTGATCGTGGGCCCGGCGCTGCAGTTCACCGCTGAGCGGGTGCTGAACGCCGAGGAGCTGCGCATCACCGTCGGGTCGCAGACCACGGTGGAGCGCAACCCGTTCCGCGGCAAGGTGCAGCTGGAGGTGCTGGCGAACCTGCCCGGCACCGCGTGGTTCGTGGTCCCGGCGCCCAACGCGCCGCGGCCGGCGTTCTACGTGGCGTTCCTGCGTGGCTTCGAGACCCCGGACACCCGCTACAAGGCGGACCAGGGTCGCTCGATCGGCGGCGGGGACCTCGGGGTCGACTCGGGCTCGTTCGACGACGACACCATCTGGTACCGGGTCCGGCACATCACCGGCGCCGCCCAGGGTGACCCGATGTTCACGTTCGCGTCCGACGGAGAGGTGGAGTGACATGAAGCTCTACTCCGACAAGGACGTCGTGGACGCCGTGGTTGTCGAGACCGGCGAGGAGGTGCAGATCCCGAAGAAGTGGATCGGCACCGAGTTCGCCGATGGCTACGACGTCCAGGGCAAGGCGGACAAGAAGTCCGACGAGCCGGTCGTGATCCCCGAAGGCGATCCCTCCGACGACTGGACCGTCAAGCAGATCGACGCCTACGCCGAGCGCGAGGGCATCGACCTGGGTGAGGCCTCGAAGAAGGGCGAGAAGCTCGCCGTGATCGAGGACGCCAAGCCCGGGGCCTGACGCTCCTGCTTCTGGCCCACCCAGGCCCCGTGCGTGTCTGGGTGGGCTGGTGGTTCGGGGCGTCAACACGCGAAAGCCGTTCCAGCGGCATGAGCGCGAGCGAAGCGCAACGCGTGCACCCCGCGTGAAGGTCGGGTCGGCGGTTCCGTGGCGGGTAACGCTAGGCGCAGCTCAGCGCCTACCTTTCGGCCGCTGCCATGACCCGTCCTGCGCCCCGGCCCGCCCACCACGATCGCGATGCAGGGAGGTCACATGCCGCCGGTGTTCACCTACAACCTCGTCGGACATCCCGACTTGTCGCGCGTCCGCCTCCTGCTGAACGACGTCGACGAGGACACCGCGGTGTTCACCGACGCCGAGATCCAGGCGTTCCTCGACATGGAGGGCGGACACGTCAAGCTGGCCGCGGCTCAGGCGATCGACACGAACGCCGACAACGAGGCGTTGGCGTCGAAGGTGCTGCGCACTCAGGATCTGCAGACCGATGGCGCGAAGCTCGCCGAGGCGCTGCGGGGCCGGGCACGAGCCCTGCGCGATCAGGCGGCTGCCGAGGAAGACGGCGAGGGCTACTTCGGGATCGTGGAGGCCGAGCCTGGCCGTCGTCCCGAGCACACGAACTGGATGGTCTGATGCCGCGGCCGATGCGCGCGCAGGGCCGCCCCGGCACCCGCGTGATCCCGAAGGCGTGGAGCGAGTCGCACGCGCCCGTCGTCGAGCGAACGTGGACCACCACGTGCACGATCCACGCACCAGGCAGCACCGGCGCCGTGACCGTCGGCGCCGACCTGGCCGTGTCGGTCGGCGACGCGGCCGAACCGGTCTACACCGGAGGCTGCCGCGTGCAGCAGCTCGGCACCAAGCAGACCGTCGAGTTGATGGCCGACCAGCAGGTCACCGGCGCCGCCTACCTGGTCGTGATCGGCCGGGCCGTGGACGTCGAGCTGCGCTCGGTCATCGCGGCCGTCGCGCTGCCCGGCCGTCGGCTCGTGGTGGTGAAGGTCGGCCGCGGCTCCGAGCAGTGGGAGACCGACCTGTACGCCGTCGAGGACCAGAGCGCGTCGGAGGTGCCGTGATGTCGAACTTCGGTGAGCTCGACGCGCTGATCGCTGACATGACCGCGGTGCCCCGCGAACTCGACGGGCTGGTCCGCACCGTCGTGCAGAAGGCCGCGGCGGACATCAAGGCGGACGCGCAGCTCATGGCGCCGGTCGATACCGGCAACCTGCGCTCCTCGATCACCTACGAGACCCAGGTCGGCGCCGACGCGGTCACCGGTGAGATCGGCCCGACCGCGAACTACGGCGTGTACGTCGAGCTCGGCACGGTGAAGATGGCGCCACAGCCGTACCTCGGGCCCGCGTTCGACCGGCACAGCGACGCCTTCGAGGGTGCGCTCGGCCAGATCCTCGGCGGCCTGCTGTGACGTTCAGCCGTGCAGCGTTCTCGACGCTGGTTGCGCAGCGGGTCGCGGGCATCGGCAACGCCACCCACTACGTCGGGCGGATCCCACAGACCCCGCCGGCGGTCGGGCCCGAGGACCTGCGGGTCCTGCCGTACACGGTGCTGTGGATGAGCCCTGGCGCCAACGGCGATGAGCAGGCTCTGGCCGGCGGGATCCAGGACGACACGGTCGCCCGGTTCATCATCACCTGCGCGTCCGGCGACCCGGACTGGACGTTGAAGCTCGTCGACCTGGTCGACGGTCTGTTCAACGGCTGGGAGCCGATCATCGCTGGCCTGTCGGTCGGGACCTGCGTGCAGGACTTCGACCCCGGCCCCATCCAGCCCAGCGACTCGTTCGCTCCGACCCGCTACTACCTGCAGATGCCGTACCGGATGCAGGCCGGTTCCTGACCCGTCCTGAGGAGGACACATGGCAAGCAAGCTGGTCCCGGCCTGGGACACCCGCACCGGCAGGAAGCGCATGGTGCCGGAGAACTGGTTCGACCACGACGAGATGTCGACGAACCTCACGCGCACCGACCCGAAGATCCCGAACCTGGCGCCCGAAGGCGTCAACGCGGTGACACGACCCGACGACCGTGACTTCGACGAACCTCCCGCCAAGCCCCGCAGCAAGCCCGCTGCCAAGGACTCCAACCCCGGAGACACCACCAACACCCCGCCTGCCGGGGACAACTGAGGAGATCACCATGCCCCGATCCCTGTCAGCCGGTCGCCGCAAGGTGACCATCCTGACCGACGCCCCGGTCAACCCCGAGGCACCGACGATCACCGAGCTCAACGGCGGCCTGCAGGCCTCGCCGCGGATCCTGGCGTCCGACTTCCTGTTCGGAGCCACCGACTCGGACACGATCGCCGAGCGCGCGCTGTCCGAGGAGGCGAACGCGAACGCGCTGGGCGCGTCGAACTACCAGTTCGGCATGAGCGTCTGGCGCTACTTCGATGAGACCGGCGCCTCCGACGCCGCCGGCGGCGACAACATCTACCAGGCCGTCAAGACCAAGGGCACCGAGGTCTACGTCTACATGCGCGAGACCTCGAAGAAGTCCGACGAGGCCTGGGCCGCCGACGACGAGATCACCCTCGGCGCCCTCGTGCAGCTGGACCAGTCGCAGCCGCCGTCCGACGACTCGGGCTACATCAAGCGGCGCGTGCCCGGCCAGGTCCAGGAGGCGTGGCCCGACATCGTCGCGGCCGCCGGCGCCTGACCCCGATCAGCTCGCCCGGGAGACCCCACGGAGGCTCCCGGGCGAGCGCACCACCTTCTTCTACCCTCCGTGACCCCCTACCTCCGTGGAGCACACCCATGTCTGACGACACCACCACCAGCCCCGCCGACTTCGCCGACGTCTTCGACGACTGGATCAGCGGCGCCACCCTCGGCCAGCGGTCGGTCGAGATCTACGGCAAGCCGGGCCTGTTCGCCGAGTACGAGCAGCTCGACCGCGAGCTGAAGGTCGCCGAAGCCGCCCGCGACGACGTCGAGGCATCCCTCGAGGACGACCGGGTCGGCGGCATCCAGGAGCGCATGGCCGCGCTGTACGAGGAGTGGATGACCTCGAAGTCAGTGTGGACGATCCGGGCGTTGCCCAAGCCGATCGCCGCCGCGCTGTCGAAGCAGCACCCCGAGACGAAGGCCCCCGGTGAGCTCGCCGTCGACGCCGACGAGTCAACCAAGCAGGCCCACGCCGCCCAGACGGCTCTGTTCGAGCAGCAGGCCGACGCACGGAACTACGCGATCCTCGAGCAGACCGTCGTGCGCGTCGAGTTCGGTGACGGCCGTGTCGTCGAGCCCGTGCGCGCCGCAGACGGTGTCTGGTTCGAGACGCCCGCAGTGAACGCCGCACGGCTGGCGACGTTGCGCGACAAGCTCGGCGACATGCAGTTCATCAAGCTGATCGCCGCCGGCAAGCAGGCGCTGGTCGGTGAGCCGGTGATCCCGGCCCCTTTCTTGCGGGCCAGCTCGAAGACCGATCGGACCTAGCGCTCTACCTGGAGGTCGCCCGAGTCTGGGGTGAGCGTCCCACGGTCGTGCTGAACGAGTGGTCGGCACAGGATCGTGAGCTGGCCGTGGCAACGATTCTGCTGGAGCGGTCGAAGTGCCCTGGGTGCGGTCAGCCGAAGGAACACGTCTGGGTCGAGGACCGCGACGACTGCGAGTTCGACATCATCGCCGAAGAGGTGCAGTGCCAGGCGTGTGAGGCGCTGCAGTCCGAGCAGGCTGGCGTGAAGACCGAGAAGGGTCTGCACTACTACCTCGAAATGCGGCCGAAGAGTACTGGCGTTACGCGCGACGAATCGCCGTCATGACGGCCGCCGTCATGAGCTGGTAGAGGCCACCGCCAGCGAACAGCATTCCGCCGATCGCAGCGAGCGGAGCATCATCCGCAGCCGTGAATGCGTTCGCGCCGAGCCCGAAGAGTATGAGACCGATCCCGATTCGGCCTCCGACTTCCCACTTCTCTCGCGGTGGCTGTTGCGGCCCTCCGACCTGCTCGCTCATGCGCGTCATCTAACCACAGCCACGATCGGTAGGAGGTCGCCTTGAGCACGGTCTCCCGGTCTGTTCTGGTGCGCCTGCGCGCCGAGATGGCGCAGTTCAAGCGCGAGTGGAACGAAGGCACTGCCGCGGTCAAGGGCACCCGCGAAGAGCTCGGCCGCACCGAGCGCCAGTCCAAGCAGACCGGCCGCGCGATCAGCGATCTGGACTCGGTGACCGCTCGCACCGGCGCCCGGCTGACCAAGTACCGCCAGGAGTGGGACCTGGTCGGCTCCAGCCTGCTGCGCACCGGTGCGGTCGTCAGCGGCGCCAGCGTGCTAATGGCCAAGGCCGCCATCGACTGGGAGACCGCCTGGACCGGCGTCCTCAAGACCGTCGACGGCACACCAGAGCCACTAGCCGAGGTCGAGTCCGGCCTGCGGGACCTGGCCAAGACCATGCCTGCCTCCCACCAGGAGATCGCAGCGACCGCCGAGGCGGCCGGTCAGCTCGGCATCGCGGCCGAGGACATCGTCGGGTTCACCCGCGTCATGGTCATGATGGGCGACACCACGAACCTGTCCGCAGACGAGGCGGCCAGCTCGATCGCGCAGCTGATGAACGTCATGCAGACCGCGCCCGAAGACGTCGACCGCCTCGGCGCATCGGTGGTCGCACTCGGCAACGACGGCGCCTCCACCGAGCGGGACATCGTCCAGATGGCCCAGCGCATCGCCGGCGCCGGCGAGATCGTCGGCCTGACCGAGGCCAACGTCCTGTCGCTGGCCAACGCGGTCTCCTCGTCCGGTATCGAGGTCGAGGCCGGCGGCTCGGCGATCTCGAACGTCCTGATCGACATCTCCAAGGCCGTCGACACCGGCTCGCCGAAGCTGGCCCAGTTCGCCGACGTCGCCGGCACGACCGCCGACCAGTTCGTGGCCAAGTGGAAGTCCGACCCGGCCGCGGCGCTGGCCGACTTCACCGAAGGTCTCGGCCGCATGGCCGCCGACGGCGAGGACGTATTCTCGGTCCTGGATGACCTCGGCCAGTCCGACATCCGGGTCACCCGGGCGCTGCTGAACATGGCGAACGCCGGCGATCTGCTGCGTGACTCGATCGCCACCGGCAACCAGGCGTGGGAAGAGAACAGCGCCCTGGTCGAGGAGGCCGAGAAGCGGTACGACACGACCGCCGCGAAGGCCGAGATCGCCTGGAACAACATCAAGGACAACGCGATCGACGCCGGCGAAGGCATGCTGCCGATCATCTCGGCGCTGTCAGACCTGGTGACCGACCTCGGGTCCGTCTTCGGCGCGCTGCCCGGGCCTGTGAAGGGCAGCATCGGCGTGCTTGCGTTGTTCGGCGGCGGGACACTGCTGGTCGTCGGTGGCCTGATGAAGGCCGTCGGAGCGGCCAGGGACTTCAGCGACGCGATGCGCGTGATGGAGGTCAGCACCCACCGCGGCGAACGCGCCGTCGGCAAGCTCGCGACGGTCGCTGGCATCGCGACCGCCGCGCTAGCCGCGATGCAGATCGCCAGCGAGTTCCTCGACTCAGGCGAACGACCTGACGTGGCCCTCTACACCTCGGCACTTCTCGATCTCGAGAACGGCGCTGTCAGCGCGCGGCAGGAACTCGACGAGCTCTTCACCATCAAGAGTCCGGGCAACTTCGTGACCGGCGAGATGTTCGAGGACATCACTGGTCTCGACGACGCCATCGACAAGCTCGACCCCGGCAAGCTCAAGGGCTGGTACGACGGCGTCCGAAACTTCCTGTCCGCCGGGGCCGTCGAGACCGAAGCCGAAGCTGCCGCGACGGCGTTCGAGCAGGTCGACCTGGCCCTGACCGGAATGGTGCAGTCAGGCAACCTCGAACAGGCCGCGTCGCTCTACGAGAACCTGACCATGCGCATGCGCGACCACGGCCTGTCCCGAGACCAGGTCGAGGAGCAGTTCGACAGCTACCTGTCGGCGCTGAAGGACGTCGAGAACCAGGAGCGTCTCAACGAGGACTCCGCGGCCGGACTCTCGGACGCGGTCTCGGCCACAGACCAGGTCCTCGCAGACCTCGGCGGCAACGAAGACGCCGTCGAGCAGCTCCGACAGATGACCGACGCAACGAAGGAAGCTGCCGCGAGCTTCCTCGACCTGGCCGAGAACATCGCCCCGGCCGACGCCAGCCTCGAAGAGTGGCTGTCCGGCCTCGAAGAGCAGGCCGCCGCGATGGACGCCTGGGCCGACAACATGATCGAGGCCGTCGCACGCGGCGTCGACGAGGGCGTGATCGAGGAGTTCAAGCGGCTCGGCCCCGAAGGCGCGGAGCGGCTGGCCGAGCTCGTCGACGCCTCGGATGCCGAAATCGCACGACTCAACGAGGTCCTCGGCGATGGCGCCGACGGTGTCGGTGAACGACTCTCCTCCGTGCTCGACGGCATCCGCCCCGAGGTAGTCACCGAGTTCAAGACGCCGGGCGCAGAGGACGCGATCGCCACCGCGATCGAGGTGACCGACAAGTACAACCTGGCGCCGGATCAGGTGCAGACCATTCTCGAGGCCCTGAACTACGCCTCGGACGACATCGACGAGGTGATGGAAGGCCTGCGGTGGATCGGCAAGAACGCCGTCACTGCGGAGGTCTACGCCAAGACCGAGGCTGCCCAAGAGGCACTCGATGCCATCGCCCGGGTCATGCGCAACATCCCGGGCTTCAAGCAGATCAACATCCACACGGTCGGCACGACCGAGGGCTACATCCCCGGCGGCGGTGGCCGGCTGACGCGTGCTGAGGGTGGTCCGATCCCGGGCCAGGGCGGCCCGAAGCAGGACAACATCTTGGTCGCCGCATCGGTCGGCGAGCACATGTGGACCGCCCGCGAGGTCGAGAACGCCGGCGGCCACGGGGCCATGTACGCGATGCGCGCCATGGCCCGCGCCGGCAGGCGTCCCCGCTACGCCGATGGCGGCGCGGTCGACGACGCCTGGAATCAGTCGTTCCGGACAGCCGCGGCCACGTTCGGCGCACCAGTCGCGTCGGTCGCAGCTGCGCCCGCGGCGGCTGCCGGGTCCGGCGGCCCGACGCACCTGACGGGCGATCTCTACCTCGCCGACGGCACCTTCTTGGGCAAGGTCCGTGGCATCGCGACCGAGGCTGCGCGCGCCCAGGTCCAGTCGAACAACCGCCACCAGGGCGGCGAGCGCCGACGGAGGCAACAGCGACCATGACCACAGTCGTCGTTCCCCTCACCTCCGACGCCACCGCCTCAGAGACCGGCCCGGCGAACAACTACTCGACGGCCGGGTTCCTGACCGTCGAGGACGGCAGCGAGAAGCGGCCCTTCGTCCATGCCGGCCGCCCGTTCCCGCTGGGCGCAACGATCGAGTCCGCGGTGCTGCGGTTCCGTCAGTACAAGACGGCGTCGTCGGCGTCACGCACACTGACGGCTCAGCCTGTCGCGGCGGCATGGTCGGAGTCGAAGATCACGTGGAACAACCAGCCTGGTGTCTCTGGCCCGACCGCGACCGAAGATGCATCCGGCGTCGGGTCCGACGGCCGGTTGATCGAGTTCGACGTGACGGCCGCGATGCAGGCGGTCGCGGCGGGTGCCCCCTGGTACGGGTTCCGCATCGTGTCGTCGAGCTCGTCGCAGTTCCGCATCTACTCGTCCGAGTCGAAGAGCGGCATGCACCCGGTCCTCGAGGTCACCTACTCGACCGCTCCGGCGAAGCCCGCGAACCTGTCCCCGTCGGCTGGTCGCGCCGTGTCGATCCCGCTGCCGACCCTGGCGTTCGACCACAACGCCTCGACGGCGCTGGCTGCCTACCAGGTGCAGCTCAACGACTCCGACGAGTGGACAAGCCCGGACACGGACACCGGCTGGGTGTCCTCGACGGTCCCGCTGCACACCCTGACCGCTGACGTCGATGTCGATGAGGTCGTGTTCTGGCGGGTCCGCACTCGTGACACGGCGGGCGTGGAGTCGCCGTGGTCCGATGCCGTGTCATTCACGCGCAAGGCGAAGCCGGTCGTGACGATCACGAACCCGGCCGCGTCCCCGAACGACTACGTGACCGAGCCGACGCCACCGTTCTCCTGGTCATCCGATGCTGCCACGCAGACCGGCTTCCGGGTGCTGGTGACTGACCCGCTGGACCCGTCGGTGATCGTGTGGGACTCGGGTCGTCAGGGCGGCGCAGGCACGTCGATCACGCCGCCGTCCGACCTGCCGTTGGCGACGGGCCGCACGTACCGGCTGGAGGTCCGCGTCGAGGACGCGATCGCCCGCCAGGCCACGCCTGGTGACCCGATCTACGGTGTCGCCGAGCGCGAGTTCACGTTCCAGCTCTCCGCCTCCGTGGACCCAGTGACTGGTCTCGCCGTCACCCAGCTCGATGCGCGCCCCTGGGCGACGCTCTCCTGGACCTCGGCCACCGCGCCGGATGGGTTCGAGATCCTGCGTCGCGTCGTGGCGACCGGGGCAGAGACGAGCCTCGGCGTGTTCGACGCCGCCGACCTGCTCGACTCGGGCACCACCTACACCTACGTCGACCGGGAGGCCGCCCCTCAGGCCGAGCACGAGTTCGAGGTGCGTCGAATCGTCAACGGCGAGACCTCCGACGCCAACCCGACCGACACGATCACGCTTCGCACCACCGGGACCTGGCTGTGCTCGCTCGACGGGGTCCACGTCATCCGCATCACCACGGAAGGGTCACGCGGCCCGATCCGTTGGGGAGCCGACGAGCGGGTCGAGATCATCCGCCCCTACGGCGGCAGCCAGGTCCACGCGGTCACCCACGCGATCTTCGGCCGGCAGGGATCACTCGACGGGTTCGTCAAACCGTTCGGCGGCCAGAGCCTCGCCGAAGCCCGCGCAGCGGTCGCCGCACTCCGGCCACCTGTCTCGCCCTACGGCACGCCGATGATCCTGTCGCAGGCCGACGAGGCTGTGCGCGTGTTCTGGGTCGGCGTGGTCACCGACCCACGTCACGACTTCGTCGAGAAGTTCGGCATCAGCGCAGACATTCACGAGGTGCACATCCATGGCGCTGCCTGATGGCCTCACCGAGGCTGAGGCGGCCGACTACCTCGCCACCTTGGCCAGGTCGTACGAGCAGCGCACGCGCGTCGAGGTACTGACGAACGAGCGCGACATCCTCACCACCATCGACGCCGCGGTCATCGGCGGGCAGGTGAACTGCTCGCGCGTCGAGATCGACCCTTTCGACCCGGACAAGTCGAACCAGCACATCGAGGTCAGCCGCTACGCGGAGTCGGTCGTGCTGTACGACCCATCCCACGCGGTTGCCATCGACTCCGGCTCCCCTGCAGATGGGGCGCTGTACCTGGACCGCTGCGTCCGCATCGTCGTGTCCATCCGCGGCGCGCTGCGCTGGTACGACGTGCCCGTGTTCACCGGGCCGCTGACCGACCTGGACCGCGAGGGCGCGCTCATCACGCTCGAGGCCGCCGGCTGCGAGGCGTTCGGTCAGGGCGCGGCGTGGGAGACCGGGAAGCTGCCGCAGGACACCAAGGTCGGTGCGTTCCGCGAGCTGCTGTACCGCACCGGCGAGGTCGACGAGTGGATGGACCTGCCGACGACCACGCAGAAGCTCGCCTACCCGAAGTCCATCGCCCGTGACACCCGACTGTGGGACAAGGCGTTCTTCATCATGGCCTCGCTCGGCCGGCTGTGCTTCTACGACGGCTACGGGCGCCTACGCACCCCCGAGCCGTCCGAGACCCCGGTCATCGAGCTCGCCGGCGGCGACCACGGTCTGCTGCGAGCACAACCAGAGGTCAAGCACTCCACCGACAAGTTCGCCAACTCGTGGTGGCAGCAAGGCTCAACCTCGCGCGGCAAGCACCTGGAGGCGACAGCCGTTGTCGACGAGGACCACCCACTGCATCCACTCAAGGTGGGCCGGAACGGCCGCGGCCGCTACCTGATGGGCACTGACACGAACAGCGACCTGCGGACCAAGAGCGCCGCCAAGCAGGCGGCGAAGGATTCCCTCGCGCTGGCCTCGATCGACGCGCAGGTCCGCACCGAGTGCCGTCCGGTCTGGCACCTGGAGCCGACCGACTGGGCTCACATCGACGCAGGGGATTGGGCGATGCCGTTCCCGATCCGTGAGTTCAGCCTCCCGCTCGCTGGCGGCGACATGACGCTCGGCTATATCGACAACCTGCCGAGCCCGAACGTCGCACGAATCCGAGGAGCGTGACCCGTGGTCGAGACCTTCCGCGGCCGCCTGGTGAACGTGCTCGACCAGGCCATTGGCTCAGCGCTTGACGGCGACCACGCCGACGCTGTCACCGAGCTCGTCGTGCTGGACGCTTCGAGCTTCGACGAGGACGGCGGGACGCTCAGCCTGAACGGTGTTGAGTACAGCTACACCGGTATCGACGACGACACCTCGACCGTGTTCCTCGCCGACCCGCTCACCGACGCCGCGGCCGATGGCGACGACGTCCTCGTCGCGCCATCTGTCCGCGAGAAGGTCGCCGTGGTCGCGATCGAGGGCTCCGGTGACATCGAGATCCGCGTGCCTTCGATCTGGTACCCGATGCTCGCAGCATCCATCCGTGACCCCCAAACGGAGGTCGCGGTCACGATGCTGCGCGTCGGCGACGACTGGCTGCTCATCGACGCCCGCGGAACGGCGAAGCAAATCGACGCCGAGACGATCGTTGGGGAGATCCCCAACGAGCCCACCGAGGCACCGTCTGAAGCGCCGGACATCGACGTCGCCCCGTTCGCCATCGGCTCGGTGAGCGCGTCGTGGGATCCCGTCGCCCGCGCCCGTTGGTACGAGGTCGCTGCCTCGCTGACCACACCGGTACCCACGGACGGGTCGGCCACGGTGGCCACGCAGACCGGCACCCGCGCAGCGATCGACACCGCCGACGGCGACATCATCCCCGCCGGCCCGGACGCGCCCCCGGTGTACGTGACGGTGCGGGCCGTGAACAGCGTCGGCGCCGGCCCCTGGTCGACTGAGGTCTCCGCGATGGCACGCCAAGCCGACGTCGCGCAGCTGAACGTCGCGCAGCTGAACGCCCTGTCGGCCGAGGTGTTCCAGGCCTACATCGCGAACCTGTCCACCGACATCGTCACCACGTCCGGGCGGATCATCGTCGGCGACGAGCAGGCCGCGCACATCATCATCGACCCCGCCGACGGTCTCACCCTGTACGCCGCTGATGGGCAGACCGTCCTGGTGCGGCTCGACATGACCGACCAGCAGCTGTCCGAGTTCACCGGCCGCATCAACGCGTCTCAGGTGTCGGTCCTCAACGGTCTCGAACTGCGCGGGATCTTGTCGCGCATGGTGTCGTCGGCGCTGCTGACCCTGTCGTCCGGTGGCGTGGAGAACCCGTCCCAGGCGCCCCTGCTGACCGCCGACGTCGAGACTGAGAACTGGCCGGCCCTGCCATCCGGCTACGAGGAGTACGGCCTCGACTACGACGGCACCAACTGGTACCGGCTGATCTGGAACAACACGTCGACCAACACCTGCCGGATCCAGACGATCAACTCCGCGGGCGAGGTCACCAACACCCTGCAGCTGCGGAACCTCGTGCAGCGCAACGACGGCGGCGACGTCGGCGTCGATGCGCCCTCAGGTCTGGCCTTCCAGGACCACAACGTCCTCGGCCCCGTCTTCTACGTGATGAGGCGCCGCAAGGCCGGTTCGGTCGGCAACCGCGAGTGGATGCTGTGCGCCTACGGCGACTCCGGTGACCCGGTCGAAGCCTACGCAGGTCGGCCCGTTGGCCGAGAGGCCTCCGACGGTTCCGCCGGCGAGTACCCCACCCTCGGCATCTCCGGGACGGCGGTCATCGTCGGCTCACTGTCCGACACGTTCTTCTTCCAGGACGTCCCCACTGTCGACCCTGGCGGCAGCCCGGGCGGTTTCGCGACGTATGGCACCTCGATCCACACCACCTTGGGCTATCTCTGGTACGCCGGGTATGCATTCGCCGACGGCGCGATCGGCGCCGGTCTGCGCGGCCGCGGCTGCGGCATCCACAACTTCTCCGAGTACGGCGGCGACCGGTTTTGGATCGCGAACAACACCCGGGTCTACATCTTCGAGATCGACGGTGAGGACCTGCTCGAGGACGCCGACCACATCGACCCGAGCACCGGCACCTCGACGTGGGATCTCGACGGCTCGCAAGCTCAGGTGACGCACGGCGGCACGTACTTCCACTCCTCGAGCAGCACCGGCCGCAAGAAGTACTCCAACTACGTCAAGGGCACCGCGGCGTCACGGCGCTGGTGGGCCAGGTACCAGTGGGAGCTCGGTTCGGACGCCACGGCGCCGTCTCCGATCGAGTCACTGATCGTGCCCGACCGGCGATGGTTGAACGTCGGCCTGGCCCTGCCCACCGACGGCACCGACGCCACACGCGTGTTCACCGGCCTCGGTGACACCGAACCGGCCAACACCGCCATGTACGACCGCGGCACCACGGACGGGACCTCGTACAGGTTGTCGACCGTGGCCACGTCCGGCGACAACCCGAACACCGTCAGCGACTTCCCCGACTCCGGCGACCCGGCCTCCATCATGTCGCAGGGCGGCGGGTTCGAGGTCCACGGCGACGGCACCGGCGAGTGGCCACTGCTGGACCTGTCGGACCGCTTCCAGTGCGGCGAGAACATCCTCATCCCTTCGGGCTCCGGGGGCGTCAACGTGAACGTTACGTTCGCGACCCCGTTCCGCTCCGAGCCGTCGATCGGGATGAGCGTCTCGCACCCGAACATCACCCACTGGCGCCGAACCTCGAAGTCACCCACCGACGCGACGTTCCGGTTCGACCGCTCCGGCGGGGCGACCTACTACTTCGATTGGCAGGGGATGGCTTCATGACCAGCGACGGGTTCCAGTCGGTCAGGATCCCAGCAGGCAGCACGGAACCGATCGCGGTGTTGTTCGACGAGCCGTACCCGCAGCCACCGTCGGTGATGACGGCGTACTCGGGCAGCGACGAGCTGCTCGACGCCCAACCGGTGAAGCACGGCAACGTCACGACGGACGGCTTCGAGGTGTGGTCCACGATCCCGCTCGACGACGACATCGAGGTGCTCTGGCGGGTGATCCTGTGACCGGCGAGGACAAGCAGCTGCTCGCAGCGATCAACGATCTGCGAGGCAGCCTGGACCAGCTTCGGGCCGAGCTCGTGCGCAAGGACGTCTACGAGGCCGAGCGCACATCCGACCGAGCCGAGGTGGCGAATCTCGTCGAGGACGTCCGCGAGATCAAGGACACGATGAAGTGGCTGTCCCGCACGCTCGTCGCGTCGCTCGCGCTGCCGCTGCTGTCAGCGGTGCTGGTGTTCTACGCCGTTCGGGGAGGCGCTGGGTGATGTTCAAGAGGCTGCGCGTGGTCGCGTGGGTGCTGACGGTCGTGATCGTCGGCCTGTCGTTGGCCGCGGTGACGGTGGCGATCGGGGATCTGCGACAGACGTCGATCGCGTCGCGTGAGGACCGTGCTGACCTGCGCCTGCAGGTCGGTGATCTGCGGGTGGAGGCCGAGTCGAATCGGGAGGCCGCGGAGGCCCTTGCCGATCAGGTCGAGAGTCTGGGCGAGGAGCCGATCGTCGAACCGTCCACTGTGCCGGGTGCTGCGGCGTCGCCACCGGTGTTCCTGCGGCCGACGCTCGCGCAGCTGCGGATCGTGCTCGCGGACCTGTGCGACGGGGACTGCAAGGGCGAGCCCGGTGAGGACTCCGACGTCCCGGGCCCGGCTGGCGCTGACTCCACCGTGCCTGGCCCTGCTGGCCCTCAAGGCCCGCCTGGTCCCGCCGGGCCTGGCGGCCGCGACGCCCCGCGTGTGACCGACATCGACTGTGACGGCACCACGGGCGTGTTCATGTTCGACGACGGCTCGGCGATCCGCGTCGAGTCGATGTGCACGACGATCCTCGCTCCGCCGCCGGCGGAGTAGTCGCGCTTCAGAACTCGCCGATTGACCCATCGTCGCGTCGGACTGGCAGCGGTGGGAACAGGATCTCCCGGTACTGCTCTCCTGTCTCGTCAGGCATCCGAGGCAGCGTAGAAGCACCGACGAGCTTCACGCCGGTGACAGCGCTTCTGTTCGCGAGCGCGTCGCCCAGGAGTCGCTGAACAACGTCGCGCACGACGTCCTCTTCGACCGGGTTGTGCATCATCTGCGGTTCCCCGTCGGGATCCCGTGTCCAGTCCATGAGGAATGACCGGGCGGTGGTCAGGTCGTCGACTTCCACCTCGACGTCAATCGCGAACCGCATGTACTTCGGCATCTCCTGAGTCTGGCATCCGACGTCGCCGGTCCGGAAGACCTCACCTTCACTCCCGCTGATTCCAGCGGGGACCTTCACCTGCCCAGGAGGCATCCGTGGCACGCTCCCTCGACGATCTCCCCGACTACCTGCGGGCCCGTGGCTTCAAGGTCGTCGGCGTCCCCGGCTGGCGCACCCGCAAGCGCCCCTTCGGCCTGTTCAGCCCACGCGGCACCGTCGCGCACCACACCGGCGGCGCCAGCAACGGCATGCACTACGCCGAGACCGTCCTCGCACGCGGCTACGCCTCGCTGCCGGGCCCGCTGTGCCAGATCGGCCAGAACCGCGACGGCACCGTCATCATGGTCGCCAACGGACGCGCGAACCACGCCGGCCGTGTCCGCAAGTTCCGGTGGATGCGCGCCGGCGACGGCAACTCCCAAGCCGACGGCATCGAGGCCATGAACACCGGCACCGAGGGCTGGACCACGCCGCGGCCGAAGAACCCGTTCGGGAACCAGTACAACTCGCTGGCCGCCCTGTGCGCCGCGCTCGAGGACTACCAGGACTACGAGCGCGGATCCACGCTCGGCCACGGCGAGGTGTCGACCTCGGGCAAGTGGGACCCCGGCATCCGCGACGCGCAGACCGGCCGCACGCGCATGCTCGACATGTACGCCTTCCGCCAGGCCGTCATCGACGTCAAGTTCGACATCGACAATCCCGACGTTCCGGACCCCGAACCGGTCCCCGTGCCGACGAAGCCGGACAAGATCGGCAAGTGGATGCTGGTCAACAACCGCGCCGCCAGCGCCGCGCTGTCCAAGCTCAGCAAGGCCCGCGCGTGGATCAAGGCCCGCAAGAACATCGTCATCATCTCCCGCGACAAGAAGCCCGACATCCTCGGCGGCCTGGAGTGCGGCAGCAGCACGAAGTGGCCACGGCCGTTCCGGTACCTGCGGATCAAGCACGACAAGTTCGGCTACCAGCTCGGGCCCCACGCCGGCGGCCGCGCCCTGTGGTACCTGAGGGTGACCAACCGGTGGCTCGCGGACGGCATCTTCCGCCCGACGCCCTACAAGGGTGACGTCAAGGAAGTGCCGTGGCTGTTCGCCGAGACCAACGGCGCGAAGATGCTCACGCTCCTGGCACACCTGGACCCCCAGGCCCCGCTCAGCCACTTGGAGAGGAATGCCGACGAGATCGTCGACTTCGCCTTCGCCAAGGCCAAGGCGCTCGGGATCGGCAGGAGCCAGATCATCATCATGATCGACACCGCCGACAAGACCCGCACACGTGTCGTCGGACGGTTCCGCAAACGCGGGTTCGGCTCGGTGTTCGGTCTGGCCGAGAAGACGAAGAACGCGCACCTGGCGTCGTTCACCGGCTTCGACGAGCCCGAGCGCGGCGACAGCGTCGACTACATCCTCGCGTGGGTCGGCGACGAGGAGCCCGGCAAGGGCCCCGACCACCCGCGGCCCATCGGCGCCGCGTCGAAGACCCCCGCCACCAATCCCAACGACCTCGACCACCTGGTCCTGGCCGCGAACATCCACCGCCAGTAGGAGGCACCCATGTTCAACCGCATCTTCATCCGCGCCACCGTCGAGCGTGCCATCAAGACCTGGGCCCAGTCCGCCGGCGCCCTCCTCGTCGGCGACGGCGCCGGGCTGCTCACGGTCGACTGGGTCGACGTCCTGTCGGTCTCCGGACTCGCCGCGGTCATCTCCGTGCTGACGTCCATCGGCTCCTACACCGTCGGCAACGACGGCCCCAGCCTCATCAGCGCCGAGCAGCTCAGCGAGTAGGCGATGAAGGCGATCGTCTGGATGTTCGAGCTGGTCGGGCTGCTGCGCGGCCGGCCGCCCAAGACACCGCCGCCTCAGCCGTACCGATCGATGCAGTTCTACGCCGACAACTGAGGAGCCTGCGTGGAAACCATCAGCGTCCAGCTCGACCGCGTCCTCGACGACACCGACTCCGCACGCCTCGCCGGCACCCAGTCGCTCGAGGTCTCCTGGGCCCGCGTCCAGTTCGCGCCCGCTGGCCAGAAGCGGATCCTCACGACCGACCTCACCACCTGGGACCTTGCCGGCGGCGTCGGCGTGTTCAAGACCGAGCCGACCCCACCCGGCAACGCCCTGCACGTCGTCGTGCGTGGGATCTCCGAGGAGTTCGAGCGGTGGGTCATCGTCAGCGAAGGCGACGGCGGCAAGGACCTGTCCGAGCTCGCGACGGTCAACCCCGACACTCTCGACCCCGAGGCTGAGCCGGAAGCGGCGTGGGCCGCGGGTCTCGATGCCGAGATCGCTGCCCGGCAGGCCCTCGACGTCCGCGTCACCGACCTTGAGGAGTCCGGCGGGGCATCCGTCACCGACGAGGCCGTGGCCGCGCTGGTCGACGAGCCCGCGACGTCCGCCGCGATCGACGCCCGCATCGGGACTAGCATCAGCGAGAAGGCCGACGCGAGCGCCCTCGCTGACGAAGTGTCGGCTCGCGAGAACGCGGTGGCCGCGCTGCAGTCCGCCGTCGACCAGCTGCCGACCGACTCAGACGTCGCCGCGGCCGCGCAGGCCGTGCTCGACAGCATCGTCGCCGGTGCGCCCGCGGCACTGGACACCCTCAACGAGATCGCCGCCCGGATCGCCGACGACAACGACGTGGTGGCCGCGCTGACGGCGACAGTCGCAGGGAAGGTCGACCAGAGCACCTACGACACCTTCGCCGCCAACGTCGGCGCCGGGTTCGACGCGCAGGGCTCACTCAACAACGACATCCTCCAGGACATCACCGACGAGGCGAACGCTCGCGCCACGGCCGACGCGGCGCTCGGCAACGCCGTCGAGCTCAAGGCCCCACTGCGGGCCGTCCAGCAGCACATCGCGCCGCGGATCGTCCGCGAGGTCGATCCCAGCCCGGCCACGGTCACGGTCGGCGCCGCGGCCGACGCCGGCACCTACAACCGCCAGTACATCTACGCCTCGGCCGGCGCAACGTGGCCCATCGACTCCGGGCACGCCATCACCACCAACGTGTCCGGCTACGAGTACAACGGCAACCCCGGCGGCGTCCGACGAGCCCGGTTCATGTGCGACCGCGACCGCGTCCAGTTCTACATGGCGCCCGCTGGCGCCGGGTCCACGTTCGAGGTCTACATCGATGGCAAGCGCCAGTCGGCCAGCCCGTTCGTGTTCGCCACCGCGTCCGGCCAGTACGTCACCATCGTGGTCCCCGGCGGTGTGCACCGGCCGCGGCTGTTCGAGGTCGTCACCGACGCCGGGATCTCACTCATCGCCACTAGCAAGCCCGGCAAGATCTGGAAGCCCGGACCGTCGACTGGCCCGAAGGTGCTCGTCGTCGGCGACTCGTTCTGCCAGCCGACCGTCTCGGCCAACACTGGCACCGGGTATGCCACCACCCGCACCGAAGGCATCTACCAGAACATCGCGCCCCTGCTCGGGCTACCGGACGTCCTGTGCCAGGGTCTCGGCGGCACCGGATGGCTGCGCACCAACGGCGGCAGCCAGAACTACCGCACCCGCATCCCCGCGCTGCTGGACACGTTCGAGCCCGACGTGCTCGTCGGCTTCGGCGGCGGCCTCAACGACTTCGCCAACGGGTTCACCGTCGACCAGGTCCGCGACCAGGTCATCGCGGCCATGTCCGAGTTCCGCGCCGGCCGCCCGGATCTGAAGCTCGTCTTCGTCGAAGGCCTCGCCCCACCCGGTGTCACGCCAGCGACGATCAACCCGCAGTACGTGTCGGTCAGCAGCCAAGCACGCGCTGCGCTCACCGAGGTCGGCGTCTACTGGATCGACGTCGCCACCACCTCGCCGTGGATCAACGGCGCCGGCAACGTGAACGCCGTCAACGCCGACGGCGAGAACGCCAACGTGTACGTCGGCGGCGACGGCATCCACCTGACGGCCGCCGGACACATCTACGTCCGCGAGCGCGTCGCCATCGCCCTCCGCCGCATCCTCGCCGACGACGGCACCCTGCTGAACACGCTCATCTAGACCCGCTACCGGGAGCCAACGCCCCCTCACCAGCCGACTTCCCCGCGGCTGGTGCGGGGGCGATGTTGTCGTTCCCGGGCACTACCGTCCGGCCATGGCCATCCGCACGACTCCCGCGCGGTGGCCGTTCGCGCTCGCGACCATCGACGCCCAGCAGCATCCCTGTCTGGTGCTCGGCTGGGAGCGTGGCCACGCGCCCGTACCTCGTGAGTGGTGGGCCAGGGTCGTGTACGCCGTCGACGGGCGTACCCGAGAGACGCTGATCCCGGCCGCACGGATCCGGAAGGTCGGTGGCTAGGACTCGACCAGCACGCACCCACACGGACGCGCCACCGTCACCCAAGTTGGACCGTCGCTGCGAAGTCCCAAGTCGACAGGCAGTTCACTTGCAGGTTCGACGTGCTCCATGTCCCAGCGGTCGACCGGCTCATCACAGGCCGGGCACGGCTCGATCACCACGGGCTCTCAGCACGCGACGAAGATGTCCGCTGATGCCAGCTCGAGTGATGCGGGCACGCCTTGCCGTGACGCAGACGGCAGCGAAGGCGCGAGCGTCGCCATCGTCGACTCAGACTCATCGCGCACCATCCAGTGACTCGGCCCTGGATGTTGGTACGCCGCCCGGTGCCTGAGATTCATCTGGGGGATGGTTTCGGGCCGGGCGGCGTGGCCTCGACGCTACGTCAGCCCCGAGCGGCTGTCTAGGCCGCGCGGCGACGATCCCGACGGTCGAGCAGTCGGCGGACCAGAACGGGCTCGGCCGCGAGTGCACGCTCGGTGTCGATGAGCGCGTTGAGGTCCGAGTAGAACCGGCCAGACGACAACCCCGTGCGATCGAAGATGACCGCCTGCGCCCGATACGGCGAGCTGTAGAACGTGTCCGCAGCCACGTCGAGCAGCTCACGCTCGTGGTCAGTCAGCTGGTGCATGGTTCGACCCTGCCAGCCGGTACCGACAGTTCTGGGCGAGTGTGACCCGCGGTCACAGATCGGCTGATGGTCACAGTCTGCGAGGGTCGGTGGGGGTCGGCCGGTTCCCTGAGATTGCAGCCGAAACCGCGAAACGGCCGAGCCTGTCAACCCCCTTCTCACAGGTTCGATTCCTGTCGGGGGCACCCAGCCCACACCACACCTGACCAGCACGAACACCAACCCGCCACCATGACCGACCCGGCCGTGGTCACACCGTGG
>JBHIXO010000007.1:0-41767 GCA_041984725.1 Acidimicrobiales bacterium
GACTCGGGCAGGATGCCCGAGCGCCGGACATGCACCAGGAGTACTGCATCCCAGTTCCCGATGAAGCGAACCGGGGCCTCGAATTCTCCGTCGACGACTGGAGCACCGGGGACGTCCAGCAACTCCTCCCCCTCGTCAGACAGGAGCGACCGAAGGCGGAGACGCCCCAACGACTCGTCGATCTCGGCCGCTCCGTCGACGATCTCCCCGTCAGCGGGCACCCGGGCACCGGAGCGCACGAGCACCACGTCGCCGGGAGCGAGGTCGGCAACCGAGACGGTGGTGACGTTCCCGTCGGCGTCGACACGTTCGGCATCGTCGGGGAGCAGTTCGGCCAGCGCCTGGAGGGCGGAGCTGGCCTGGCCGATGGCCTTCATCTCCTGCCAGTGCCCGAGCAGCATGATCGTGATCAGCGCAGCGAGCTCCCACCAGAACTCGAGATCGAACCAGTCGAGGCTCGTGGCCAGCGACGCGACGTAGGCGACGGTGATCGCCATCGCGATCAACAGCATCATCCCCGGCTCGCGGCTCCGGGCCTCGGAGACGCCGCCGGACAGGAACGGCCACCCGGCCCAGAAGAACAGCACCGAACCCAGGACGGGGCCGATCAGATCGATGCCGGTGAAGTCGAGTTCGTAGCCGAACCAGTCCATGACCATGTGGCTCGTCGCCACCACAGGGATGGTGAGGAGCAGGCTCCACCAGAACCGGCGCCGGAACATCGCGACGTGGTTGCCGTGCCCGGAATGGCCACCGTGGTCTCCGTGGTCTCCGTGGTCTCCGTGTCCGGAGCGGTCCTTGTGCCGGTCATGACGAGTGTCGCTGCCCGTCGCGTCGGGGTCGGGATGTCCGAGGTGGCCTGCGTGGTCTGTCGCCACTTCGGGCCCACCGTCCTGGTGCCTGGTGTGCTCGTGCGTGTCGTGGTCGGTGGTCATCGTCATCTCCAAACGAACTTGGCCGTGGGTGGCAAGCGAGAGCGGTGGCAGCGCCTGCCTCACACCACTCCTATACCCAGGGGGGGTATATGTCAACAGTGCAACGGTGATTGCCTTCGATACTGGAGGGGGGTATATCTGTTGTCGACAGGATCTCGAGCTCGGAGTACCCACCATGCCGACCACCTCCGCCACCATCAACGTCTCAGGGATGAGCTGCGGTCACTGCGTGAACGCTGTGACGATCGAGGTCGCCGCCATCGACGGGATCGTCTCCGTCGACGTCGACCTCGAGGCGGGCACCGTCACCTACGCCGCTGACCAGCCCATCTCCGACGCCGCGATCGCCGCAGCGATCGATGAAGCCGGCTTCGAAATCGGAGCCACGTCGTGACCACCGCGATCGTCCAGGCTCAGATCGACGGAAATGATGAGTCGCGAAATCACGTCGTTCGTTCGATCGCGATGTGTAGGAGTGCTCTCTGATGGCACGCGGCTACTCCGCCACCAAGGACCAGCTCACCAAGCGACTCAACCGCATCGAAGGTCAGGTCCGCGGCATCAACAAGATGGTCGACGAGGACCGCTACTGCATGGACGTCCTCGCCCAGATCACCGCCGTCCGCAACGCCCTCGACAAGGTGGCGCTCGGTCTCCTCGACCAACACGCGCGGCACTGCCTCATCGGAAACGGCGGCGGACCCACTGACCCAGAAGCCCAGGCCGACGAACTCATGGCCGCCGTCGGCCGCATGCTCTCCCGCTGACCGACACGTCGCCGAGTCCAGCTGCGCTCACGAGGTGGCCGCTCTGGCGAGGGTGACCGGATACTCTCTGGAGAAACCGCAACCGAGAAGGTCTCCGATGTCTGCTGTCCGAGTCAGGGACGGAGCCCTACGAGTCTGGTTGGAGTCCCCCCTCCGACACGCAACAAGCGTTCGAGCGGCGAATCGGTTGGTGCGTGGCGTCACCCACTCCACACTCGGACCGTAGAGGGCGTGGTGAAGCAGATCGCAGAGGCCGGTTGCGAACGCTCGCTCGGGTGCGGTCAGCGTGCGGTCGGCATCGGGCGAGCGGACTCGAACGCGGCTGCCATGCGCAGCACGCCAGCGTCATCCCACGGGCGCCCGACGATCTGCAGGCCAACGGGCAGGCCATCGTCGGCGAGGCCGGCGGGAACCGAGATCACCGGGCACGGTGCCATGAGGCTGAACGGCCAGGCCATGATCCAGCTGGCGAGGCGTTCGCGGAACGGTGCGCCGTCGAGGGAGGACGGGTGTTGGCGGTCGAGGTCGAACGCTGTGCACGTCGTCGTCGGCAGGACGAGGTAGTCGTAGTCCTCGAACCAGGTGCCGAGCTGGGTCCACATCGCCTTGCGCCACTTGTCGCCCTCGGCGAACTCGACGGCTGGAGTGTCGACCGCGGCCTGCACGAGGTCGAGCAGCTCCTCGTCGACGAGGCCGGATCCGCGGGCAGCGAGCAGGTCAGCAGCGCCGACGTGGACCTGCTTGTACATGCGCCACATGATCTCCAGCGGGTCACGCCACGGCGGCGCCGAGTCCGTGACGCGGGCTCCGAGATCTGCTTCGAAGACGCTCCCGCACGATTCGAAGACCGTCGCCAAGTTCTCCTCCACCGAGAAGTGTCCCAGGTCCAGGCTCCACGCGACGCGGGGCCGTTCCGGCGGACGCTCGAGGCCTGCGACGACCTCGGGCGCAGGGCCCGGGATGGACGCGGGATCACAGGAGTGGCCTCCCGCCATCACCTCGAACAGCAGTGCCGCGTCGCCGACGGACCGGGCGATCGGCCCGAGGTGCACGTTGGTCTCGGAGTACGTCAGGAAGTCGACGGGCACGCGGCCGTGGCTGGGCTTGAACCCGACGACTCCGCACAAGGCTGCGGGGATGCGGATCGATCCTCCTGCGTCGCTGCCGTCGCCGAAGGGCACGATCCCAGCCCCGACCGCCGCGGCGGTGCCACCGGACGAGCCACCCGCCGTCTTCGTCGGGTCCCATGGGTTGCCGGTGGCCCCGTACTGGTGACAGTCGGTCACTCCCTTCCACGCGAACTCCGGCATGTTCGACTTGCCGAGGAAGAGCGCACCGGCGTCGGCGAGACGTTGCACGCTGACGGTGTGCTCCTCGTCGACGATGCCCGCCATCAGCGGCGAACCCATGGTGCGCGGTGCGCCGGCGACGGCGTGCATGTCCTTGATGACGTGTGGCACGCCCGCGAGTCGTCCGACGTCATCGCCGGCGGCGATGCGGTCAGCGAGTCGCTGCGCTTGGTCGACGAATCGTTCGGCGTCGTGCCAGACGACGGCGTTGATCGGGTCGTTCGCCTCGACGAGCCGGGACAGCGTGTGCTCGGCCACCTCCACGGGTGACACCTCACGGTTCTGGACTCGGTGTGCCAGGTCGGCTACGTCGAGGGTGTGCAGATCGCTCATCGGGAAGCCTCCGCGAGGGTTGGTGGTCGATTCATCGGGGTACGGAACTCGGGTCGTCAGGCGATGCGGACGAGCGTCACGGGTCCGGCCAGTGAGCCGCAGCCGTCGTCCTCCACGACGGTGCGCACGGCGCCGTCGAGGCGCCGCTGGCGGATGCCTTCGTGGAAGGCGACCTCGGTCCAGGTGACCTCGTCCTCGGACGCGCAGGTCCCGGTCCCGTCGCTGATGAAGCGCAGTGACTGGCCGCCGTCGACGTCCTCGACCTCGAGCTCGCCTCGGTCGAGCGGTGCGTCGATGACATCGCCGTCGAGGGTGCGGGCGTAGCGTCCGCTGCGCAGGTACCAGACCTCGCCGGTGCCGACGACGAGCCACGTGCCGTTCATCGCGCTCGGCCGGGTGACCTCATCGTCGAAGTCGGCGAAGTCGGGCCGGTGGGCGCTCAGCGCCGAACCCACTGGAGAGACCCGATCGAAGTGCCAGGCCGTTCCGAGGTCGGTGGCGCAGACCGGCCCGGTGGACTGGACGAGCCGCTTCTCGAAAGAGTCGCCGGTCAGCTCACTGAGATCCCACGTGTAGGTCTCACCAGGCTCGCAGCCCCGCGACCGCTCGTCCGTCGTGAACGTGAGCATTCCATCGGTGACCTGGTACGTCCCACGCACGAATGCGCCCTCGCCGATCGGTCCCTCGATGTCGATGGAGATGTGGCCGTCGGGACCGAGCTGGATCAGCATCGTCTGCCAGACGGTGTTCGACCAGATGCCCTCCATGGCGATCGCCTCCGCCGATGGCTCGGTGCCGGGAGGGACGGGGCCGGGCATCCCGTCCGCCGTCGGCTGGAACGCGAACGCCGCGTCGGACGAGTCCAGCGGCTCTGCGGAGCTGGTCGCCGAGGGCGTCTCGGCGAGCGCATCATCGGTCGGAGCCGGGGAGGATCCGCAGGCGGCGATGAGCATCGCCGCTGCGGTGGCTGTCAGGAGGGAACGCTTGGTCGTGTTGATCATGGATGCACCGTGCAGGGCGTCGGGTCGGTCCGGCATCCGTGCCGAGCACGGATTCGACGAGCTCGCGACCACGCCTCCCACCGGGTTCAGGCCCGGTCGACGATGACCTCGGTGGGGTTCACCAGGACGTCGTAGATCGCGGAGTACTTCACGCCGCCGGCGATGAGGGCGTTGATCTGCTCGTCGTCGCAGTCGGCGTCGACGTCGAAGCTGATGGTGACCTCGGGGAAGCCCTTGCGGACGTCGGGGTCGATGCCGAGCACGCCACGCACGTCCATGGGTGCGGTGACGGTGGACGAGACCCCGTTCACGGTGATTCCTCGAGCCGAGGCGCCGGTGATGATGCCGGAGGTGATGCAGGCGGCCAAGGCGTGAAGCACGAACTCCTGCGGCGTCGGGCCGTGGCCGTGGCCGAGCGTGGGATGGTCGGCCGAGAACGTGAACTCCTCGACGTGGAGGTGGTCGGCGTCGATGCCGTGCCACTCGTGGATGGTCGAGGCGGTGGCCGTTCCCTCGATCCAGGTGTTGCGGGCCGACCAGCGGAACTGAGCCAGGTCGGGGTTGGTCGTCAGGGCGTCGATCGCACCGAACATCTTGTCGGTGGGGACGCCGTTGATCTCGGTGGGCTTCGCGGTGGTGTCGGTCATGGCTCCGATGTTCCCGCGTCCCGCTCGGTGCAGCCTCCGTGCTGACCACGGATCCGGGTCTGACCGAGTGATCACGGTTGACCAGGGAGTCGGCCGTCG
Source organism: Acidimicrobiales bacterium (assembly GCA_041984725.1). Taxonomy (GTDB): domain Bacteria; phylum Actinomycetota; class Acidimicrobiia; order Acidimicrobiales; family Salinilacustritrichaceae; genus Salinilacustrithrix. The sequence goes on from JBHIXO010000007.1 coordinate 5,132, forward strand.
AGGTGCGCGGCGAGGTGGACGGCCAGGTCCGCTGCGTCGGGTGCCGCGCCGCTGATGAAGCTGGAGCGCCGACGGCGCAGGAACGTGAGACCCAGCACGTACACGCCGGGCGCATCGGCGACGATGCCGCCGTCGTGGCGCAGGCGGCCACGGTCGTCGAAGGCCGGGAGGTCGAGGAAGCGGTGGTCGGGGCGCACGCCGGTGGCCCACACGATGCTCGACACCCCGACGAGGTCGAGGTGCAGTGGGGCGCGGCGGATCTCGGTCGGCGCGACCTCCGTGCGGGGCAGGGCGGCAGCGTCGGAATCGTTGGCCCGAATCCACTCGTCGATCGTCGCGAGCAGCCGACGCAGCTTCTGATCGGCGAGGCGACAGTGGTTCGTCAGCCCAGCCGAGAACGTCGCCCTCCCGTCGCCGATGCCGGCCAGGCGACCGCGGACGTCGACGCCGCCGGCCGCGAGCGTCGCCAGGTCGAGATCGGCACGCTCGGGCGTGCCGATGAGGTGAGGCGAGGAGACCCGGCGCGCCTTGGCGATCGATTCGACATCGGCGAGGCCTTCATCGAACAGGCCCACCACGTCCATCCAGTGGTGGATGTCCTTGCCGCGGTGGGTCCGAACCATGCGGACGTGCTCGCCGGCTGCGAGGGTCACGCGGCGCCCGTCGGACGCGAGTTCCTGCGCGATCTGGGCACCGCTGGCCGCGCCACCGATCACCAGCACGTCCCCGTCGGCCAGTTGGTCGGGGTTGCGATAGTCGAGCGAGTCGATCTGCGTGATACCGCTCGGGACGGCGTCCGAGCAGGCCGGCCGAGCCACCCGCTCGGCCGGCCCGCTGGCCACCACCACGGCACGGGCGTGCCATGTTCCCTGTGACGACTCGATCCGGTATCCCTCTGCCGCGGGACGAACGGCGTCGACGGTCACGCCGGCGATCACCGGGGCGCCGATGGCGTCGGCCGTGGCGACGAGGAGGTCGGCGAGCTCGTCCTTGGTCATGAACCCATCGGGATCCGGAACCGGCGGAGATCCCGGCAGGACCGATTGGGCGTTCGGGGTGAGCAGGCGGAGCGAGTCCCACCGTCGCCGGCGCCACGAGGCCCCGACCTCTTCGCGTTCCAGGATCACGTGGTCGATCGAGCGGGCCGAGAGCTCGGCGCTCATGGCGAGCCCGGACTGCCCCGCGCCGATGATGACGGCGTCGGTTCGTCGGTCCTGGCCCACCGGGTCACGGTGCCGCTCCCGAGGTCCGTGGACATCCGTGGTGAGCACGGATCCGCTTCGTGGATCGTTCTGACAGGCTTCCTCGAGGCGAGCACCCCGGCGATCGGCAGCCAACGGTCGCATCGGGTGGGATGAACGTGGGGAGGAGTGCACATGGGCTGGGAGATGGTCGACGAGGGCTGGGGGCGCAAGGCGGTCGACTTCGCCACGCTGGCGGAGCCGAACAACGCTCGCGAGTACGTGACCGTGCATCGCCAGCTGGGCCTGCAGCCCGGTCAACGCTTGCTCGACATGGCGTGTGGGTCCGGCTACGCCCTCGAGCTCGGTGTGCTGTGGGGAGTCGAGATCGCCGGCATCGATGCCTCGCACCGCCTGATCGAGGTCGCCCGACACCGCCTCCCCGACGCCGACCTGCACGTCGGCGACATGGCCAACACCCACTGGGACGACGCGAGCTTCGACGTGGTGACCAGCTTCCGCGGGATCTGGGGGACCACGCCGGACGCCGCGAGCGAGGCACTCCGGCTGCTGAAGCCGGGCGGGACGCTGGCGATGACGGTCTGGGGCAACGTGGGCAAGTCACCCGGGGCGTGGATGTTCGCTCCGTTCACCTGGGCGACCGAGGAGAAGGTGCAGCATCAGGCGGACATGGTCTCGCTCGGGCGGCCGGGAGTCGGTGAGGCGTTCCTGGAGGCGGCGGGGTTCGATGTCGCGCCGCGCCACGAGGTCACGTTCGTGATGGAGGCATCGGATCCGGAGCACTACGCCCGGAGCATCGCTTCGACCGGCCCGTCCTACGAGTCGATCCAGTCGATCGGCGAGGACGAGTTCCACCGTCGAGCGGTGGAGCTGGCGACGTCCCAGCACCGAGACGGTGTGCCGCTGCGCGGCGAGATCCAGGTGTTCGCGTACTACGGGACCAAGCCGTCGTGACCGATCCGGGCTCGTTGCCGAGCGGTGTCGTCACGTTCCTCGCCACCGACATCGACGGTGCCGCGAAGCGTTGGGACGATGAGCCCTCGGCCATGCGGGAGGCAGTCAGCATGCACCGACGCCAGGTGGCCGACGGGGTGGCTGCCCACGGCGGCACGGTCGTGGACGAGGACCCGTCCGGAGCGACGCTGGCCGTCTTCGCTGCGGCGTCCGATGCCCTCCGAGCGGCTCGGGCCATCCAGATCACCTCTGTCGAGAACCGGTGGTCGACGAAGGATCCCCTGCGCGTGCGCGCCGCGGTCCACACCGCCGAGGCGCGGCCGTCCGAGGACCGGTACGACGGGCCCGAGGTGCACCGGGTGACGCGGTTGCGGGCGGTCGCCGGTCCGGCCGAGGTCCTGGTGTCGGCTGCGACGCAGGCCGTCGTGCGGACGGCGCTCCCCGATGGCATGTCGCTCGCGGACCTCGGCACGCTGCGTGCGCGCGGACTTGCACACGAGGAAGCCGCCGTGCTGCACGCTCCGGGCTTGGCGACGGCCGTGCCGTCCGAGTCCGACGTGCTCGCCGACGCTGGCGTCACGCGACGTGAGCGTGACGTCTTCCACGCCGTCGCGGAGCGTCTGACGAACGCCGAGATCGCCGACCGATTCGTCGTCTCCGAGCGGACCATCGAGAGCCACGTGTCGTCGCTGCTTCGCAAGCTGGGGCTGTCGAACCGGATCGAGCTGGCGGACCTGGCGAACTCGCTCACGGCGACGCGGCGCAGGGGCACGCTCCCGGCAGCGATCGAGCTGCTGGCGTCGAGAGCGCGTTGCGTGGGGCGCGACCGGGAGCGTGCCGAGCTGCTCGATGCGTGGCACCGCACCGAGGACGGGAGCAGCGTCGTGGTGTTGGTGACCGGCGAGGCCGGCATCGGCAAGAGTCACCTCGTCGCCGACGTCGCGCTCGCCGTCCACGGCCGCGGGGCACGCGTCCTGTTCGGTGGTGCGACCGACGGCGCCGGCGCTCCCCTCGAGCCCTTCGCCGACGCCCTCGAGCCGGAGATCGAGAGCGCGCCCGAGCACCTGCTGCGCGAGGACCTGGGTTCGGGAGTCGCCGAGCTCGCTCGCGTGTTCCCCGGAATCCCGGCACGCACCGGGGTGGTCGCCTCTGGGTCCCGCGCCGACGACGCCACCGCCATGCGGGTGGCCGTGGCCTCCTATCTTCGGCGCCTGTCGAAGCGACAACCGCTGCTCGTCGTGATCGAGGACCTGCACTGGGCGTCGCAGACCACTCGTGACCTCATCGTCGACATCGCCCGGCGCGCCGCCGACGTCCCGTTGATGCTGTTGGTGACGAGTCGCGACGTCGCGCCCGACCTGGATGATGCCCTCACCTCGTGGCTCGCCCACATGGCGCGCCACGCCACGAACCGTGTGCACCTCGGTGGGCTCGACCGAGACGCGACGTCTCTGCTCCTGTCGGATCTCGCCAGCGACGCTGACGTCGAGCAGACCCTCGGTCGCACCAAGGGCAACCCGTTGTTCGTCCGTGAGTTCGCGGCGTCGGGCAGCTCCGGTGAGACCATGCACGACTTCGTCGAGCGTCGACTCGCGCTCCTGGGACAGGCTGACCGCGAGGCCGTCCAGCTCGCCGCCGCCTTCGGCGAGACGTTCGACGCGTCGCCGCTGGCCGCCGCACTCGACGTCTCGGTCCTGGACGTGCTCGAGCAGCTCGACGCTGCGGTCCACGCTGGGCTCGTCCTGCAGGTGCCCGCGACGTCCATGCGATTCGCGTTCTCGCATGCACTCGTCCGCGACGCGACCTACGACGGCTTGCCGCTGGGTCGACGGCTCCAGGTTCACGCCCGGATCGCCGAGGTGATGGATCGCGATGACATCGCGGCATCGTCGTTTCCGGAGCTGGCGCGTCACGCAGCGATCGCCGCACCGGTCGGTGACCCCGATCGAGCGGTGGCTCTGTGCCGCATGGCGGGAGAGCACGCGCTGATCGTCGGCGACCTCCAGAGTGCCCACGAGCACTTGGCGCGCGCGATCGACATCGTGGATCTGACCTCGATGTCGGAGACGGACCGCCTCCTCCTCGACATCCGGCTCGGCGAGTCGCTGGTGTTCTCGGACCAACCGCGATCCCTCGCGGTGCTCGAGGGTGTGATCGAGCGGGCCCGACGGATGGGCGACCACGAGATGATGGCCAGAGCGGTCTGCTCGATGACGTCGTGGGGCGGATCGATCACGCCCGGCCACCGCCACCCGATCTTCGTGCGCCTCGCGGAGGAGGCCCTCGCTCTCCTGGGTGACGAGGTCGGCGAGTGGCGCGTCCGGCTGCAGGCGCTGCTCGGTGCGCACCTCTCGCTCTCCACGGATGCGGTCCGGGGGCGCCGACTCGCCTGGGAGGCCGTGGAGCTGGCACGTGCACTCCACGATCCGGAGACGCTGATCCGAAGTGTGCTGTCCTTGCGCTACTGCGCTCGCGACGTCGAACGTCAGTCGATGGTCCCGTTGTTGCACGAGATCGAGCGGCTGGCCGCCGACGCCGGCCTGGTGGCGTTGCAGGAGATCGCCACGGCCGCGATCGCGATGTCCGCGCTGCAGCGGTTCGAGCTCGACGAGGCCGACGCCTGGCTCGAGCGAGGCGCATCGTTGACCGAGGCCAACAGCGCCACCACCTACACGATGCGCTCGACCCTCGCCTTCCTTCGCGGCGATCTCGACGAGGCCGTCCGCCGGAACCACGAGGCGAGCGTGGCGATTCCCGAGGAAGTCGCATACCTGTACACGGGGTCGGTCGGCACGATCATCGACAGCCTCCGAGGTGTCCACGAGACCGGGATCTACGAGCAGCTCCTGGACCTCGACTCGTTCCTCGGTGCGGTCAGCCGCGCCGTCGTGGCGATGACCAGTGCGACGGTCGGGGATGTCGTCCGTGCGTCGGCGTTGTTGGCGGCCGAGAAGGATCGTGGGTTCGCGACGATCTCGGACATGCCGTTCCAGTCAGGAACGCTGGCCTTGTGGGCTGAGGTCGCAGTGGCCCTGGACGATGCGGGTGCCGCCGCGGCCCTGTCCGAAGAGCTCGCTCCGATGGCCGGACAGCTGACGACGACCGGTCCGTCGGCGTGGATCCCCGCCGACCGTTGCCTCGGGATGCTGGCCAGCACGCTCGGCGAGGACGACACCGCGGTCGACACGCTGGAGCGGTCTGTCTCGAAGTGCCGCCGCGCCGCCATGCCGATCCTGTTGGGCCGTGATCTGGTCTCCCTCGCCTGGGCCCGCACTCGGGCCGGATCGGCGCACGGGGACGTCCGCGAGCTGCTCGCCGAGGCCGCGGACATCGAAGCGGCGACCGGTGCCGGGATTATCAGCGCTGATCGCCGGCGCCTCGGCCTCTGAGTCGAGCGGCGCGGCTGCAGCCCTCCGAATGGGCTTCGGGTGGGACGCGTACGAGTGGCGTCCATCCTGCCGGGTTGAACTTCGGCGACGGCTGCGATCACGCCATCGCATCGCTCGAGAGCTTCAACCGCTCTTCGGGGGCAAGCGCTTCGCGCCGACGGATCTGAGCTCCCCGCAGCCGGTGGCAGGGGCAGGTCCGCCCGGTGACGTGGACCTGGGTGCGTGTCGGCCATCGAGGACGGCGGGTCGGTGCGGCGGTGAGGCCGGTTCAGATGATGGTGAGGTCGAGGCTGGGGTCCAGGGTCCGGAGGTCGTCGGGGTCGGATGTCACCACGGCCTGGTTGGCGCGACGGGCGCAGATGACGATGTGGGCATCGACGACTCGGCGGCGCTGCTTGCGGCGAGGAGTCGGCCGACGTTGGTCGCATCAACACGGTCGAGTTCGCGGACGGTGGTGCTGGGTTGGCGGATGAGTCGAGCGAGGCGGACCTGTCGTTCCGGGCGTCGGATCGCTTGCGCGAGCGCGGAGGCAGGGATGGTGATCTCGGCGTTGGTCTCGGCGGCTCGGGCGAGGAGCGCGACGATTCGGCGGTCGTTGCGGTCCAGGGCGATCAGTCCTCTGGCGTCGAAGGTGACGCCCGGCATCAGGCGGCGGTGTGGCGGTCGGCGTTGCTGCCGGCCAGGAGCTGGTTGGCCCAGGCCCTCTCCTCGTCGGTGAGCGGTCCGCCCGTTTCGCGCAGCGCTGCCGCGAGTACGGCGCCCCAGCCGGCGACGTCGTCGAGCGCGACCGAGACGGCGTGCCGCACGGATCCCGAGACGCTGGACGCTGAGCCACTGTCGACGAGCGAGCGGATCTGGTCGAGCTGGATCTCGTCGATGGTCACCGTGACCTTGCGTGTCGCCATACCGACCACCTACCGCTCCCGGGTGTGCCGTGGACGGTCCGACCCGTTGACGGGGCAGTCCCTCCCTGGTCGGCACACATCGGCCGCGGTCCTTCTGGACTCGCGTCGCCGTGGCTGACCTCGGATGTGTCGGTAGGGAGTCGGAGGTGGGGTATCAGGAAGATTGATGCCTGCTATTCTTCCTGGGTGGCGTTGAACATCAAGGACGAGACAACTGACCGGCTCGCTCGTGAGCTGGCGGCATTGACCGGGCAGCCGATCACGACGGCGGTCCGCGAGGCGATCGAGGCGCAGCTCGAGGCGGTGCGGCGTCGGCGTCGCGTCGCCGATGATGCGGATCTCCTCGGGATCATCGCTCGCGGTCGGGCAAGAACGACGGTCGGCGGCCGGTCCGAAGACGAGATCCTCGGCTACGACGAACACGGCCTCCCGGCGTGATCGCCGTCGATACATCCGCACTCGTCGCTGTGGTCCTCGGTGAGATCGACGCTGAGCAGCATCTCGAAGCGCTCCAGCACAACGCCACCCGACTGTCGGTCGTGTCATGGGTCGAAGCCCAGATCGTCGTCGAGTCTCGCCAAGGGCCCGATGCGTCGCGGGACCTGCAACTGCTCGCCGATGCTGTCATCGACGAGATCGCCGTCGTCGACGAGGTGCATGCTGCTGCAGCTGTTGCGGCTTGGCGTCGGTTCGGCAAGGGTCGACACCCCGCCGGGCTGAACTTCGGGGACTGCTTCGCGTACGCCGTCGCGTCATTGGACGGGCTGCCGCTGCTCTTCAAAGGTGACGACTTCGCGCAGACCGATCTGCGCTCCCACTGGTAGGCGGCGGCACGAAGAGCTCGGTTCCGTGGAGGCGTGGACCTGGGGTGTGTGTCGCCCCTCCGACACGATTGAATGGGCTGAAACCCTGCGGGTCCGCCGAGCCGGAACCGGGGTTCGCCGCTTGAGGTCGTGATGCGGCGACGGTTCGTGCATGCACGAACCCCACACCCTGCTCAACCGCGTCTCGACCGCGATGCGTCAACTCGACGACCTCGCCGACGACTCGCCTGCACCACGGTGGGAGTGGTCCATCGTTGCCGTCGAGAAGACCGGCCGAATCTCGCTGCCGAACTCGGCGCGATCCGCACTTGGTCTCGCCGGCGGGCCTTGCGCGTTCGCCTGGATCTGCCACGCGAGATCGCTTGTTCTCCGTCGTGGTGGTCCCGACCGGTGGGACGCGTTCCGCGCTGACGCTCGGGGTCGTCTCCAGATCCCGGTGTGGCTGCGGCGAGACGACCCTGACGTGCTGCTCGTCGGCGCACTCGTGGACGACGGCGTGGTGGTCGTCGCTGGTACTGGGGTGCTCGATGCGGTTGGGGATTCGCTGTTGGTGGGGGAGGAGCGATGAGCGATGTCCAGCTCCGCGCCCAGATCCTGCTCGCCAAGGCTGAGGCACTCGGGGTCGAGCTCGCCGATCTGATCGCAGCCGGAAAGCCGTCCTCGCTGCCCACGCTCGGCGCGTTCATCGAGTCGATCGCCCCGACCTTCGCCGGCCCGACCGTCGCGACCTACTCCCCGCACTGGCGACTCGCCATCGCCCGATTCGGCGACCAGCCAATTGCCGCGATCGACCTCGGCGACCTCCACCTCGTCATGGCGGACGCCGTCGCCCGCGCGAAGAAGAGCCGACCGGGCTCCACCGGCCGATCCTCCGCGGAGACCTGCGTCGCCGCGCTGCGTGCCGTGTTCCGACGCGCCCACGACGCAGGACTCAGCCGATCCAACCCAGCCGCGGCACTGCCGAGACCGACCCGTGTCCGCAGCCGCCGCCGGGCGTTGAGCGACACCGAACTGGAGGAGTTGATCGACGCCATCCGCACCACGAGCACCGACCCCCACCTGGACCTGCTGCTCGTCCGGTTCCATCTCGAGACCGGCGCCCGCCGTGGCGGCGCCATCAACCTGACCGTCGCGGATCTCGACTACAGACGCTCGACGGCGTGGCTGCACGAGAAGAACGACTCCGAACGCGAACAGCCCGTCTCGCCGGGCACGCTGCAACTGATCCGTGCCCATACCGAGCAACGGGGCAGTGAGAGCGACGCGGATGCCGTGTTCTGGACCAAGTCCGGCCAGCCGCTGACCAGCCGCCGCTACGACGCCATCTTCGCCCGCGCGCAGCGGCTCCTGCCGTGGGCGCCACGAACCCAGGTGTCCGCACATGTCCTTCGCCACACGGCGATCACCGCCGTCGGGCGCCTCGCGGGCTACCCGGTGGCGCAGGCCTTCGCCGGCCACGTCCCATCCGGGACGACGGGCCGGTATCTCTACGCCTCGCTCGAGGAGATCGCCGAGGTCGTCGCCATGCTCACCGGCGAACCGCACCCTCTCGCGCCAGACCTGGATCATCCTCCGCGGTCAGGACGGTGCCGGGGGAGGAGGTAGCCCGGGAAAGTGGGATCCTTTCGACGGAGATTCGGCGACAGTCGCCGCACATCAACCCTCCTCGCGAACCCGCGGTAGGTGACGTTCGTCCGCAGCTGAGTATGCCGTGCTAGATGCACTCGAGCCTCTCGACCTCGCCCCCGGCGTCGAGGGTTCATCGGACGGTCGTGACACTTCGATGCGCCGATTCGGATTCTCCTGTGCCGTGCCCGAGCGCCTGATGCATACCGGTTTGGCCACCCGTCGACGGCTTCCTAAAGTTGGTACGGAACAGTACCTACTATGGCGAGAGCCTCGAACGGAGCCGTGATGCACGTGATGTCGAAGACCGCAGTCGACCCGGTGGTCGCCGCCTCGGCGGCGGCCCGCCTGGAGTCGATCCGCGCCGAAGTGGCGAACGATCGAGACGGGGCAGCGGCCGCTGCTTGGTCCTGGCTTCGGGAGTACCAGAACCCCTCGATGCACGGGCAGTTGGCATGGTTGTTCGACCAGGGTGCGGGCGTGGAGCCGCCTCACGGTGATTGCGAGGGGGTCGTGATGGGGCTCTTCGGTTCACCGTGGCTCAGCGGCCTCGACGCGCTCGTGCGGATCGGCCAGGTGCTCGGCGGCATCGGGTGGACCGGCAAGACCTTCGACACGGTGGCGGGGACTGGGTACAACCGTCTGACGTCCACGTCGCGGATTCCGGCGCTGCTCGCGATGCCGACCTACGGGTTCGATCGCATCCGGGGCGAGCTGACGGGGTTCCGGTTCCACCATCGCGTCGAGCCCTCGCCCGTGGCTCCGAACGCCACGGTCTGCGCCATCACGTACGACGATCCGGAGCACGCCAACCCGCTCGTGCTACCCCGGACCCGTGACGAGATCGTGGAGATCGTCCCCGACGTCTTCCTCGGGCGAGCACTGCTTCGCGAGGAAGACGAGTTCCGGGTCGTCGGCTACTTCGGGTTGCGCGCCCCGGCCCGCTCGGTGCCCCGATGAGCCGCGGCGTCCCCCTCGACGGCGCGGTCGTCTGCGTCACGGGCGCCGCCCGGGGTATCGGTGCAGCTACGGCTCGGCGGTTCTTGCGGGCGGGCGCACGGGTCGTGCTCGGCGACATCGATCAGGACGAACTGGACGAGTTCGTCAGCACCCTCGGTGATCGAGCGATCGCCACTCGCCTCGATGTCGCCGATCCCACCTCGTTCAGCGAGTTCATCGAGCTTGCGCGGAGCCTGGGACCCGTCGACGTCCTGGTGAACAACGCCGGCATCCAGCGCACCGGAACCTTCGTCGAGCAGTCCCTCGACGGGCAGCTGCGCGAGCTGGCCATCAACCTCGGTGGGCCGATGACCGGCATGCGGCTCGTCATGGACGAGATGCTGGCCCGGGGCCATGGACACATCGTGAACGTCTCGTCGATGGCGGGCAAGGTCACCGTCCCGGGCGCCGCCGTCTACTCGGCCAGCAAGTTCGGAGTCGCGAGCCTCTCTCGTGCGGTCCGCGCCGAAATCACAGGCTCGGGGGTCACGATCACGACCGTCATGCCCGCCGCCGTGCGGACGGACCTCTCCGCCGGCCTCGACATCGCAGGGATCCCCCAGTCCAGCCCAGACAGCGTCGCCAAGGCCATCGTCGCGTCCTGTCGACATCGGCGACACGAGGTGACGATCCCTGGGGGCCTCGGCGTGGTCGCCGCCACGGAGGCGCTGCCCGAACCGATCGGTGAAGCCCTCAAGCGAATCGTCGGCGCACAGCGACGACTGGCGAGCAACACCGACGAAGGGCGCCGCTATCAGGAGCGGGTCGCTCGATCCTGAGCTTTACCGGGGTCGCGATCGGAGGACATCGATCCGAGGACTTGCTCGACCGCAGCGTCGCCGATGGCGACCCAGAATCGGGCGAGGTCGTCGACCAACTCGTCGAGGCCCGTCGGCCGGTCCCGTTCGAGCCACTGGAGCACCGCTTCGGCGCTCCCACCGATGAGGAGCGCTGCGCCGGTCCCGACGATGGCAGGAGGCTCGGCCGCGCCGTGGTAGTCGAGGCTGAATGCCGACAGCGTGCGAGCGAGCGCGTCCATCGCCCGACGGCGGTACCCCCTCGCGGCTGGGTGGCCGGTCGCAGTCGCGAACAGGACGGTCGCCCGCTGGTCGTCGGCGACGAGCCACTCGACGACGCTCCCGAGCACCTGCGCAGCGAGGTCAGCGGTCTCGAGCCCCGCTTCGATGCCGTCCGTTGCCTCGCGCACCGCGATCGCCGACAGCTGGTCGACCAGGTCGTCGACAACCGCGCCGGCGACAGCATCGAGGTGCTCGAAGCTCTCGTAGAAGTAACGCTTGTTGAGGCCGGCGTCACTGCACAGCTGCGTGATGGTGAGTCGCTCCCAGCCGCCGTCGGTCGCGAGATGCGACCTCGCCGCGTCGACCAGCTGACGGCGCCGTCCCGCAACGCGGTCCGCCGCAGCCTCCCCCAGGTACGGACGGTGCACCGGGTCCGAGTCCGCGGAACCCACTTCAGCTGCTCTCGCTGGTGGTTGCGTTGCGGTGGATCGCGGCGAGTGACTCGTGGAGAGCACGCTGATCGGCCCGTGTGAGTCCGGCCCGGAGCTGGGCGACCACGACGCGATCGATGGCGATGCACGCATCGACGGCTCGGCCGCCGTCTTCGGTGAGGCCGATCAGCCACGCCCGGCGGTCCTCCGGGTTCGGCGACCGCTGCACCAGCCCCCTCGCCAGAAGGCCCTTGACGGTAGCGCCAGCGGACATCTTCCCGATGTGCAACCGCGCCGCCAACTCGGCCTGGGACATGGGGCCGTCGATGTGGAGGAACTGGAGAAGGCCCGACTCGGTGAGGTTGAGGCCAACCGACGCGAGCCGCTCGTCGTACGCGCGGCGAACGACGCCCGCCGTGGCCAGGAGGTGCATCTCGAGGCGGTCGCGGCGGGGCTGATCCGTCATCGGTTCCTGGGCGAGGAACGGGGAGCGCCACGCCCATTGCTAATAGTAAGTTGACTTACTAGTCTGGCGCGAGCACAACCATGGAGGTCTGTCGTGTTCGACATCGTCATCAAGGGCGGGAACGTAGTGGACGGCACCGGGGCACCGGCCCGGAACGCCGACGTCGCCATCCAAGACGGCCGCATCGTCGAGATCGGTCGTGTCACCGGGGAAGCGGCACGGGTCATCGACGCCGACGGCGCCACGGTGACCCCCGGCTTTGTCGACATCCACACGCACTACGACGGTCAGGTCGCGTGGGACGACGAGCTCGAGGCGTCCGTCGCCCATGGCGTGACCACGGCGGTCATGGGTAACTGCGGCGTCGGGTTCGCGCCTGTGCGTCCCGGCCAGTACGGCCGGCTGATCGACATGATGGAGGGCGTCGAGGACATCCCCGGATCGGCGCTCAGCGTCGGCATCCCCTGGGGCGAGTGGGAGAGCTTCCCGGAATACCTCGACTACGTCGATTCTCGTCGCTTCACCCTCGACGTCGCTGCCCATCTTCCTCACTCGGCGTTGCGCTTCTACGTGATGGGGGAACGGGCGGGGAACGACTTCGACGCCACGGCGGACGACATCGCCACGATGGCTCGCCTCGCACGCGAGGCCATGGACGCCGGCGCCGTCGGGATCAGCACATCGCGCACGATCGCCCACCGAGCCCGCTCCGGACGGGTCATCCCCGGCACCTTCGCCGCCGACGAGGAGGTCGTCGCCCTCGCGAACGCCATGGGTCAGTCCGGGCACGGCGTGTTCGAGGCGATCCTCGGCGGCAGCGTCGGCGGCGCCGAACCCCGCACCAACATGGACGAGATGGACCTCGTCAAGAAGCTGGCCATCTCGAGCGGACGGCCGATCACCTTCTCGCTGTTCCAGTTCCTGGACCAGCCGACGATGTACCGCGACGTCCTCGACTACGCAAACGCCGCCGCAGCCGAGGGCGCGAACATCCGCCCGCAGGTGATCCCACGTGCACTCACGTTCTTCACGAGCCTGCGGACCTACCACATGTTCATGATGCGGCCGACTTATCTGAAGATCGCCGACCTGCCCCTCGCCGAACGAGTGGCCGAGATGCGCCGACCCGAGATCCGCGAGGCGATCCTCGCCGAGGAAAACACGAGCGTCGATCGTCGCGACATCACCGAAGTGCTCACGAACATCTTCCACCGCACCCACAAGAACACCTTCAAGTTCGTCGAGCCCGTCGAGTACGAGCCCACCTGGGATCGCTCGATCAAGTCCGAGGCCGCCCGCCTCGGCAAGACGAGCGCCGAGCACATGTACGACCAGCTCCTCGAGGACGACGGCGAGGCGCTGTTCATGATCCTGTCGTCGAACTACGTCACCGGTGATCTCGAGGTCTGCCGAGAGATGTTCCTCGAGCCCCGCACCGTCACCGGCAACGGCGACGCGGGGGCTCACGTGAACTTCATCTCCGACTGCTCGGTCACCACGCACCACCTGACGCACTGGACCCGCGACCGCACCCGCGGCGAACGCTTCCCCGTCGAGTTCATGGTCCACAAGCTCACCAAGGACACCGCCGACCTCTACGGCTTCGACGACCGAGGCTCGCTCGAGGTCGGCAAGCGGGCCGACGTGAACGTCATCGACTACGAGAACCTGACGATCGGCATGCCCGAGCTGCGCTACGACCTGCCCGAGGGCAACTCGCGACTCATGCAACCCGCCACCGGCTACCTCGAGACCATCGTCAACGGTGTGTCGATCCGCCGGAACGACGCCGACACCGGCGAACGGCCCGGACGACTCCTCCGCGGCTGAGGCCGACCGCGCCACCCGAGGGTCTACACACCAGACCGGCGCCTGCGCCGTCAGTCGGTCAGCGCGACCCGCAGCCCCAAGGCGACCAAGACCGTGCCAGTGACTCGATCGAGAACCCGACGGACCGACTCGCGGGACAAGACTCGACCCAGCCCGCCGACGGCGAGTGAAAACACCCCCCACCAGACCACAGCCGTCGCAAGGAACACAACAGCGAGCGTCGTCGTGGTCTGGAAGGCGCGCTCGCCGGGGGAGACGAACTGCGGGATCAGCGTCAGAAACAACACTGCGATCTTCGGGTTCAACAGGTTCGTCACGAGACCCTGCCGGAACGGGCTGAGCCCCGCAGCGGTCGTAGCGGGTTCCGCTCCCTGCTCGTCCGCCGTCTGGGTTGGCTTCCGGGACGAGAGGAGCGTGCCGACGCCCAGGTAGACGAGATAGGCGGCACCGGCCAGCTTCACGACCGTGAACGCCGTCGCGGACGCGACCAGCAGCGCCGAGAGCCCGACCACGGCGAACGTCGCGTGCACGGCGATGCCAGCGCAGCAGCCCAACCCGGTCCGCCATGCTGCGCGACTGCCGCCGCTGATTCCGTTCCGGAGAACGAGGGCCATGTCGGGACCAGGCGTGACCGTCAACACGGCAACGACCGCCAAGAACGGGAGAAGGCGATCCGGCACGACCAAGAGACTACGAGGTCATCACCCGACCTCGGCGCAAGATGCGGGATGGGCCCCATCCGCAGCCGCGGCCGCAGCGCGGACGGCGACAACAGCCGACTGCGCACACCGCACGGGCACTTTCACCGAGGTGCCGTTCGGAGATGCCGCCCGACCTGTCCCAACAACCCGGCGGGGGAGTGCGGTCCCCGCCGTCAGGTAGCCGTCGCAACTACGCTGGACGTAGGCGACAAGGAAGGCGTTCGATGTCCACGACAACCGTCGGCAGGGAGCGGGCCCTGCGAGTCTGGTTGGAACTCCGACACGAGAATCAGATAATCTGATTCGAATGGCTGAGATCAGCGCGACCGACGCCGCCCGGAACTTCGCAGACCTGCTGGATGCGATCGAGCATCGGGGCGAGCACTTCACGATCACTCGCCGGGGCAAGGTCGTGGCGCAGCTGGAGCCGGTTGGTGCGGGCCGCGGCGCCGACGTGAAGCGTGTGCTGATGCAGCACCGAGCCGACGCGCAGTGGGCTGACGACCTGGCGGAGGTCCGGTCGGTTGCAGTGGCGCAGGATCGACCGTGACTCGCTTGTTGCTGGACACGACGTTCTTGATCGATGTCGAGCGTGGCGACGCTGTTCTCGACGAGTTCATCGAGGATGCTGACGATGTCGCGGTTGCGGCGATCACGTTCGCCGAGTTGCGGGTCGGTGTGTTGCAGGCCGACGGTCGACGCAGGGATGCCCGGTCGGGGTTCTTCGAGGCGGTCCGCGCCGCAATCCCGTCGCTGCCCTACGACGATGCGGTTGCCGACGCCCATTCGGACTTGTTGGCGAGCGTTCGACTGAGCGGTCTTCCGCGTGGGGCGCACGACTTGATCATCGCGGCAACTGCCAAGGCCGCTGGTCGGGTTGTCGTGTCTGCGGACGAGAGCGCGTTCGTCGGTCTACCGGGCGTGGAGACGAGGTCGCATCGATGAGGGCCGCACTGATCGACGAGTTCGACGGCGATGTCCCGGTCGTCAACGTTCCAGATCCAGTCGTTCCCGCGGATGGTGTGGTCGTGGCCGTGCGGGCATGTGGTGTGTGCCGATCCGATCATCATGCGTGGAAGGGCACGGACCCGGACGTGGTGCTGCCGCACGTGATGGGGCACGAGTTCGCCGGCGAGGTCGTGGATGCCGGGCCGGACTGCGAGCGCTTCTCCATCGGGGATCGGGTGACGGCGCCGTTCATCCTCGGTTGCGGTCGATGCGAGGACTGCCGCGCTGGTGCGGCGACCACTTGCGAGCACCAGCACGTCATCGGCTTCTCGGCGTGGGGCGCGATGGCGGAGTTCCTGGCCGTTCCGCACGCCGACTTCAACCTGGTCCGCGTGCCCGACGCAGTGGAGTTCGTCGCGGCGGCCGGGATGGGTTGTCGCGTGACCACTGCGTGGCGCGCCCTCGTGAACCGTGCCGCGATCGCAAGAGGGGAGTGGCTCGTGGTGCACGGTGCCGGGGGCGTCGGGTTGTCGGCCGTGATGATCGCGGAGGCGCTCGGGGCGCGCCCGATCGCCGTCGATGTGAGTGACGAGGCCCTCGCTCGAGCCTCGGAACTTGGCGCGGAGCATGTCGTGAAGGTCGAAGCCGGAACAGACGTGGGCGCAGCGGTCCGGGATCTGACGGGCGGTGGCGCGCACGTGTCGATCGATGGGCTCGGGATCGAAGCGACGTTCCAGAACTCGCTTCGATCGTTGCGCAAGCTCGGTCGGCATGTGCAGGTCGGCATGCCGGTCGGTGACCACGCGACGGTCCCGCTGGCGTTGCTCGACCTTGTCTATGCCCGGCAGCTCGCGCTGTTCGGGATGCGCGGCCTCGACGCCTCAGGCTTCGGCGAGCTTCTGGGTCTCTGCGATGAGGGCCGTTTCGACCCGATGCGATTGATCGGTGAACGCATCGCGTTGAGTGACGTGGGCGGAGCGCTGCGTCAGATGGATGGCGGCCAGCCACCCGGGATCACCGTGGTCGACCGATTCGAGGAGTGAATTCCGGCTCGGGTCGTCACAGGTTCAACGAGACCGCAGGCGTCGCTGGCACCGGCGGGCATTCGCGGACACCCCCAGGGCGTGGACTTGGGGTGCGTGTCGCCCCTCCGACACGATTGAATTGGCTGAAACCCCCGCGAGTCCGTCACGCCGGTGCCGGAGTCCATCGCCCAGCGCCGAGTTGCGGCGACGGTCCTGATGTACGAGCCACGGATCAGGCTTCTCGTGAGTTGCGATCCAGCCAGCCCTGCAGCGTGGTGGTCGTCCAGGACGCAACGCCCGTACCGAACAGGTCCTGATCGTGGGTCCACACCGCGCCATCGAGCGCGAGTGCGCAGGCGACGAGTGGCCAATCGTCCGGATCCCGGTCTGAGCGAGCGCGCGCCTCGTCCTCGTAGCCGGCGTAAACCGCTTCATCGACTACGACCACGTTCGCGGCGATCGCCCAGAGGAGCGCGCCGATCAATTCGCCAACCGCGTCATCCCCGAGTCCGTGCTTGCCAGCGAACGCAGCAACACGACGAGGGATTTCGACGGTTGCTTCTTGCATCTGCTGTTGCGGGATGAAGAGCTCAAGTCGCTCGTCGGCGATGCGCTTCCGACCAGCGAGGCGGAGCAGGTCGCCCACGAGGACATTCGTGTCGACGACGAGACGCATCAGCGGGGTGGGGGAGCGAGCTCCTCGGCGAGCTGATCCTCGTCGAGCCCGGTCTGCTCGAGCACGGAGTCAACTGCCTTGCCGAGGCGCCCGAGCGCGGCTCGGCCCCGCTTGCGGTCGGTGGCGTCGACGGGCACGAAGAATCCGATCGGCTTGCCGTGTCGCTCGATGACGAGCGTCTCGCCCGAACTCATCATCGCCGTCGCCTTGTCCTTGAACTCACGTACGCCGACGTGCTTCACCGGATCGACCTCCCGATCGTTGCGACCACCATTGTAGCCACAACCTCGCTCGGTGTCGACGCGGTCCAGTTCGTGCACGGATCGACCTGTGGAGCCGGCTGCCGCAGCGCACGAACCGGTGCAGGGGTTAGAGTTCCCCTCCGACACCACGGGTGTTCGAGTCTGACCCGACTGACAGGGTCCTCGGAGCACGAGCTCCCAAGACGTCCGCCCTCGACGAGCTTCGACGGCGAGACCGTGCGAAGGAGTCTTCGATGGCTGTCTGTACCTGGTGTTCCCGGGAGATGACCGAGGGGCGTTCGTGTTCCGTGTCCGAGCTCCACCGACGTGGGGAACCGGTGGAGATGATCCGGTTCGGGGCGGAGCTCGGGTGGGGTCGTTCGGCACGTTGCGGTGACTGTGGTGTCGAGCGAGGCGGATTCCATCACCCCGGCTGCGACGTGCAGCGTTGCCCGATCTGTGGCGGGCAGATGTTCTCGTGCGGCTGTCGGTACGACGAGGACCGTCGCGACGAACTCGAGCTCGACAGCTGCGGGAACACGATGGAGCGCGTGGTCATCGGCGGCCAGGAGGTGATCGTGCACGACGCGGACATCCCGGAGAAGGACAAGACGGTCGTGAAGGGCATTCCCTGCACGACGGCGCTTCGGGCGGTCATCGACATCGCCCCCGACGTCGAACTCGATGAACTCCGACGGATCGTCGACGACTGCCTCGATCGCCAGCTGTTCAGCGTCGACGAGGCAGAGGATCGGTTGTCCGAGGACGACATGACTCGCCACCCGGGCGCTCCTCGGGTGCGGACGGTGCTCGACGAGCGGTGAGCTCGTCGGCGGACGGCGAGCGCATGGCATCACCCCATGGACGCTGCTTCGACCCGAACGGGCAGCGACACGACCCCGTTGAGGAAGTCGGACCGCTGGCAGACGGGTTCGCCGCACACCTCGAGCGACGGCACGCGTGCGAGCAGCAGGCGGAACATCGTCGCCAGCTCCCGTCGAGCGAGGTGGGCGCCGAGGCAGAAATGCGGTCCAGGCGCGCCGAAGGCGATCGAGTCGTTCGGCTCGCGGGCGAGGTCGAGCCGGTCGGGGTCGGCAAACACCTCGGGATCTCGGTTGGCCGCCGAGTAGAGCATGACGACCTTGTCGCCCGGTTCGAACTCGTGACCCCCGAGCGTGGTCGGTTCCGTGCAGGTGCGGCGCATGAAGTTGACCGGCGATGCGAAGCGAACGATCTCGTCGACCGCGGTCCGCATCATCCCGTCGATGTCCGAGAGCCATCGCTCCTTCTCGCCGGGGAACTGGGCGAGCGCGATCACCCCGTGGGCGAGCGCCGTGCGGGTCGTCTCACTCCCGGCGGCGACGAGCAGGATGAAGAACGAGCCGATCTCCTGCGGATCGAGTCGGTCACCGTCGACTTCGCCACGTGCGAGCGCACTGATCAGGTCGTCGCGCGGGTCGGCGAGCCGCTCGCGTGCGATGTCGCTCACCAGTTCGGCCATCGCCGCGCCCGACGAGAGCATCGACGCGATCGGATCGAGGTCACCCAGGATCCGCGGATCTCCGCCCGAGGTCAGGATCCGGGTGTGCTCGATGATCATCGGGAGGTGCTCGTCGTCGACGCCCATCAGGCCACACATCACGCGGAGCGGGTAGGGCATCGCCACCTCCGCCACGAAGTCGAAGGCGTCAGCGCGTCCGACGATGGCGTCCACGGTTTCCTCGGCGATCCGCTGGACCAGCGCCATCGTCCGCTCGAGGGCGCGCGGGCTGAACACGCCGCTCACGATCCTGCGGAGGCGAGCGTGGCGGGGATCGTCCATCACGATCAGGGAGCCGAAGAACTCCAGGAACTCCGCGGGGAGGTCGGCGATGGTGAACGCGCCCTGGGCCGACGACCACACCGACGGGTTGCGGGTGATGGCGACGATGTCGGCGTGCCTGGTGATGGCATGGAAGCCACGCCCGGGCAGCCCCAGGGGTTCCCGGAAGTGCGCAACGGGTCTGGTGTCGCGGAGCCGGTGGTACGCGACGTGTCGTTCGGCCCACGACAGGGCCCAGAAGTCGGCGGCGGCAAGGTCGATCTCCGCGTCTGGCACGATCCCGGAGCATAACCAGACTTATGTCGCCGTGCCGGGACGAACACCTCGCTCCCTAGGCTGTGGCGCCGTGGTGTCGTCCTCAGGTCGGGCACGCTGGCTCGACGCCGGTCAGGTACTGCTCCGCCGGGGTGGGCCGCCGGCCGTGAAGTTGGGGGCGCTGACGAGGACGACCGGACTGACGACCGGCAGCTTCTACCACCACTTCGCAGGCATGGCGGTGTATCTCGACGAGTTGGCGAGCTTCTACGGCAGCGATCAGGTGAACGACCTGCTCGCCACGATCAGCGATCGCCCGGCAGAAGCGAGGCTGGCGGGGCTTGCCCGGCTCGCCGCCGACGAGCGACTCGGTCCGCTCGACGCTGCGATGCGGGACTGGGCGGGTTCGAATCCGGTGGCGGCCAGGGCGGTCGAAGCCGCCGACGCCACACTGCTCACGTTCATCGAGCGGGCGCTCGTGGACCTCGGGCACGCGCGCGGCGACGCTCGCACCCGGGCCGTGATGCTCCTGGCGATCGGCACCGCGCGCGTCCGCCCGCCCTGGGCGCTCCCGGCGACCGCGCCCGATCACATGCTCGCGCTGATCAGCCGCGGCTCGGTCTGAGGGCGTGGAACGCCCGGCTCACGACTCGTCGAGGGCCCGGAGGAGTTCGTGGTCGACCAGGTCGTCGTAGTCCGGGTGGCGTTCGATCCAGCCGGCGACGAAGGGACACAGCGGCACGACGCCGAGACCCTGCTCCCGTGTCGTGTCGAGCGCGGAGGAGACGAGGGTCGACCCGAGACCCATGCCTTCGTGGGCGTCGTCGATCTCGGTGTGGACGAAGATCCGGCGGCCGTTGCGGTCGTGGTACACGGCCATCCCGGCGATCTCGCCGTCGACCGTGACGACGAAGCGGTGCTGATCGGGTTGCTGGGTGACGGCGATGTCGCTCATGGCTGCTGCAACCGTGGCCGGACCGTCGTGCTTCCCACGGCCGGGCGGAGACGGGAGTGTGCCGCGAAGTAGTGCTAGCTTCCGGCGCACTAGTCGCGCCGGCGTCCGGCGCCGGGGGAGGGGGACGGGCGTGCAGCAGGTCACGCTGAAGGGGGCGTTCAGTTCGCCGTACACGCTCAAGATGCGGGCGGTGCTGCGCTACCGGCGCATCCCGTACCGGTGGGTGCTGCGCGGCTCGCGTTGGGACGACCTGCCCGAGGCATCGGTGCCGGTGATCCCGGTCCTCGGGTTTCACGCCGCCGACGGCTCGGTGCGCGACGTCATGGTCGACTCGAGCCCGCAGATCACCCGCCTCGAGCAGGAGTTCGCGGGGCGGAGCCTCGTCCCCACCGACCCGGCGGTCGCCTTCCTCGACTTCCTGCTCGAGGACGTGGCCGACGAGTGGGTGACCAAGGCGATGTACCACTACCGCTGGACCTACGATGCCGACATCGAGAAGTCCGGGCGGCTCCTGCCGCTCGACCAGGACCTGCACGCGCCCGACGAGCACCTCCAGCGGGCCCACGACTTCGTCATCGACCGCCAGGTCGGCCGGCGCCCGCTGGTCGGGTCGACCGATGCGAACCTGCCGATCATCGAGGGCAGCTACGAGCGCCTGCTCGACCTGCTCCAGGCGCACCTCGCCGAGCGGCCCTTCCTGTTCGGCGACCGTCCCGGCCGCACCGACTTCGCCCTCTTCGGCCAACTGACGCCGATGACCTGGTGGGACCCGACCCCGACGGCACTCGCGGTCGCCCGCGCCCCGCGCGTCGTCAACTGGATCCAGCGGGTCGACGACCTCGGCTGGTGGGAGTCCGACGGCGATGAGGGCTGGAGCGGTGTCGACGACCTCCCGGACGGCGTCCACGCGTTGCTCCGCGAGGCGGGCGCGACCTACGCACCGTTCATGCTCGCCAACGCCACCGCGCTCGCCGCCGGCGACGACGAGGTGGTGTGCGAGATCCTCGGCTCCGAGTACCGCCAGCCGCCGTTCCGCTACCAGGGCAAGTGCCTCACGTGGCTCCGGGACGCGTACGCGGCACTCGACGACGGCGCCCGCACGGCGGTCGACGGGGTCCTCGCCGGGACCGGGTGCGAGCGCCTGTTCGGGTGATCGGGACGTGACCTGCTGCGTCCCCGGTCGGGATCCGGTCGACCCCGAGGCACGCGACGTCGGAACCGCCACCTCCCGCCCACGGCCGGAACCGTCCCGTGCGGCCGGCGCACGCCCGAGGATGGTCGACGTGCCCGCCGGCCGGTTCACGATGGGGGAGCGGTCCGACCTCGCCAACGAGGGCGACGGGGAGGATCCGGTCGAGGTCGACGTCGCCGCGTGCAGGGTGGACGCCACTGCGGTCACCAACGCGTCCTTCTCGGCGTTCGTCGCGGCGACGGGGCACGTGACCACCGCCGAGGCGCTCGGCACGTCGTTCGTGTTCGCCGGCCTGCTGCCCGACGACGCACGACCGACGCGGGGCATGGTCGGCGCGCCGTGGTGGCGCGAGGTCGCGGGCGCGACGTGGGCGGCGCCCGAGGGTCCGGGCTCGACGGTCGCCGACCGGCCCGACCACCCGGTCGTGCACGTGTCGCTGCTCGACGCCGCGGCCTACGCCGACTGGCGGCGCGTCCGTCTCCCCACCGAGGCCGAGTGGGAGCGGGCGGCCCGGGCCGGGACGACGACGGTCTGGTCGTGGGGCGACGAACGCGAGCCGGGCGGCCGCCACGCGATGAACGTGTGGCAGGGAACGTTCCCGCACGAGGACACCGGCGCCGACGGCCACGTCGGGACGGCGACGGTGACGGCCTTCGAGCCGAATCCGTGGGGCCTGTGGAACATGGTCGGCAACGTGTGGGAGTGGACGGTCGACGACTTCGGTCGTCGCTTCCCGGGTTCGGCGCGCACGGATCGACGCACGCTCAAGGGTGGCTCGTACCTGTGCCATGCCTCGTACTGCAACCGCTACCGGCCGGCCGGGCGCATCGGCTCGCCGCCGGACACGACGGCGGGCAACGTCGGCTTCCGCTGTGCCGGGGACGCCGGCTGAGGCCGGCCGGGGCCGGCGGCGCTACTGCCGGGTCATCTCCGCGTCGTGGCGGGCAGCAGCCTGCTCGTCACGCTCCCGGGCCGAACGCGACCGGTCGAGTTGGACGACGAGCTCGTGCAATGTGCCCTCGAACGGGAACCGGCCGCGGATCGAGGGGCTGACCGGCGAGTCGTGGCCCCGGCCGATGTCGGCGCCGACCGAGCTCATCATCCGCATGATCCAGGGCACGTCGGCCGACCCGCACGGCTCGTCGTCGATCCGCAGCTCGATCGACCCGGTCGGGCCCGTGCGCACGAACCGGACGGTGAGCTGCTCGGCGGCGTCGGGGATCGTCGTCGTCGACGTGACCAGCGTGTGGTCGCCGAACGCGTTGTAGTCGAAGCAGAGCCGGTCGTCCTGCACGAACAACACGACGCCGGAGTTCTGGGTGCCGGTGCTGAAGAGGATCCCGTCCTCGCCGGGTGCCCGGGTGACGTGGGCGGTCATCGTCCACGACCGTCCGCCGAGCGCGGGTTCGGCGCCGGCGGGGAGGTGGCTCACCGGTGGCACGTAGCGGTACCGGTCGCTGGCGTGGGGCGTGTGCGGCTGGTGCGGTGTGCGGAACAGTTCGAGCGTGCGGTGGTCGAACGGGAGCCCGCCGTGGCGCTCCATCTCCTCCCACCACAGGTCGACGAGGTGCTGCAGTCGCTCGGGTTCCTGCTCGGCGAGGTCGTTGCACTCCGAGAAGTCGTCGGGCAGGAAGTAGAGCTCCCAGGTGTCCTCGGCCGAGGGGTCGAACAGGTCGCGGCGCGTGACGGCCTTCCAGCCCTCCTCGACGATGCCGCGATGGCCCATCATCTCGAAGTACTGGACGGTGCGGGTCGAGGGCGCGTCGGCGTCGTCGACCGCGTAGAGCAGCGGCGTGCCGGCGATCGGGATCTGCTCGTGTCCCTTGTAGGAGTCGGCGGGCGTGATCCCGATCGCTTCGTAGACGGTCGGCGCGATGTCGACGACGTGGTGGAACTGGTGCCGGAGCCCGCCGCCCTCGGTGATGCGGTTCGGCCAGTGCACGATGAGCGGCGACCGGACGCCGCCGGCGTGGGTGTTCTGCTTGTACCACTTGTTCGGGCAGTTGCCCGCCTGGCTCCAGCCCCACGGGTAGTTGCTGTGCGCGCCGGGCCCGCCGATGTCGTCGATGTGGTCGATCATCTGGTCGGCGGAGTCGAACCGCATGTTGAAGAACAGCATCTCGTGGAGCTGTCCGTTCGGGCCGCCCTCCTGCGACGCGCCGTTGTCGGAGGTGAGGATCACGAGCGTGTCGTCGAGCTCGCCGAGCCGGTCGAGCGCGTCGAGCAGGCGACCGATCTGGTCGTCGGTGTGGTGGAGGAACGCGGCGAACGCCTCCTGGAACCGGGCGAACAGCCGCTGCTCGTCGGTCGTGAGGTCGGCCCACGCCGCGACGCCGTCGTTCCGCGGGGCGAGCTGCGTCCCCGCAGGGATGACGCCCATCTCGAGCTGCCGCTCGAACCACCGCTGCCGGACGACGTCCCAGCCCTCGTCGAAGACCCCCCGGTACCGGTCGAGGTAGGACCGGGGCGCCTGGTGCGGCGCGTGCATCGCGCCGAACGACACGTACCCGAAGAACGGACGGTCGGGCCGCACCGACTTCGAGTCGTGGATGAACTCGATCGCCCGGTCGACCAGGTCCTCGGAGACGTGGTAGCCGTCCTCGGCCGAGCGGGGCGGGTCGATGTGGTGCTGGTCGTAGGTGAGCTCGGGGTGGAACTGGTCGGTCTCGCCCTGGAGGAACCCGTAGAAGCGGTCGAATCCCCGCTGGGTCGGCCACTGGTGGAACGGCCCGGCCGCCGACGCGTGCTCCATGTTGGTCAGGTGCCACTTGCCGACCGCCCAGGTGCCGTAGCCGTGGCTCTGCAGGACCTCGCCCATGGTCGCGGCGTTGAGCGAGATCTCGCCGGTCGCGGTCGGGAAGCCCGACTGCATGTTGGAGACGGCCCGCATGCCCACGGTGTGGTGGTTGCGTCCGGTGAGCAGCGCGGCCCGGGTCGGTGAGCACAGGGGCGTCACGTGGAAGTTCGTGAAGCGCACGCCACCGGCCGCGAGGCGGTCGGCGTTCGGCGTGTGCAGCGTCGACCCGTAGCAGTTGAGGTGACCGAAACCGAGGTCGTCGTAGAGGATGACGAGCACGTTCGGTGCGTCATCGCCGGGATGCGGGGTCGGACGGAAGTGGGGCTCGGAGTCCTCGAGCGTCCGACCGATCGTCCCCTGGAACCACTCGCGCCCCGGGATCTGTTGCGCCATCTCGTGTCCCCCTGTGCGTCCGGTCGGCGGTGGTGTCAGTCGACGGGCGTGGGCACCGGCCGGTCGGCGGGTGCCGGGTTCGTGAACACCAGGGCGCCGTCGTGGATCGACTCCTTCTGCATCACCCGGCGGTCGGCGAACCAGTCCTGGTGCGTCTTCCACGGATCGCGGGGCGCGGACTTCGGCATCTGGTCGAGGCTGCGCTGGAGGTATCCCGACGACATGTCGAGCAGCGGCGCCTCGTCGAAGTCGTCGGCCCCCCGGACGGGCGTGACCTGGCGGTGACCGGAGGTGCGGAGGTGGTTGACGATCCGGGTCATGCGCTGGCAGATCAGCTCCGCCTTGAGTGTCCAGGACGCGTTGATGTAGCCGATGACGAAGGCGAGGTTCGGGACGCCCTCGAGCATCATCCCCTTGTAGGCGAAGCGGTCGGCGAGGTCGATCCGCTCCCCGTCGACGACGAACTCCACGCCGCCGGCGAACAGCAGCTGCAGCCCGGTCGCGGACACGACGATGTCGGCAGGCAGTTCCTCACCCGACGAGACCCGGATGCCGGTCTCGGTGAACGTGTCGATCGTGTCGGTGACCACGGAGGCGTCACCCCGGCTGATCGCCTTGAAGAAGTCGCCGTTGGGCACGAGGCACACCCGCTGGTCCCATGGGTTGTACGCCGGGGAGAAGTGCTTCTCGACCGGGTAGTCCTTGGGGAGCAGCATCTTCGTCTGGGCCATGAAGACCTTGCGCATGAACCTCGGGAACCGCCGGCACAGCCGGTACTGGAGCTGACCGACGACGGCGAAGAACATCCGCAGGAACGCCCCGGCCCGCTCCTTCGACAGGAACCGCCGGGCGCCGCTGACCACCGGGTTCTTGTTGGGCACCGAGGCGATGTAGGACGGGCTGCGCTGCAGCATCGTGACGTGCTCGGCGGCGTCGGGGTCGTCGGGCAGGACCAGGTTGGGGATGAGCGTGATCGCCGTGGCGCCCGACCCGATCACCACGATGCGCTTGCCGGCGGCGTCGAAGTCCTCCGGCCAGAACTGTGGGTGGACGAACGTGCCCTGGAACCGCTCGCGGCCGGGGAACTCGGGCTGGTAGCCCTCGTCGTAGCGGTAGTAGCCCGAGCAGTTGAAGTAGAAGCCGGCGGTGAACGTCACCGTCTCGCCGGTGTCGGTGCGCTCGGCCTCGACGGTCCAGATCGCCTCCTCGGACGACCACGACGCCCGCCGGACGCGGTGGCCGAAGCGGATGTGGTCCGTGATGCCCTCGATCTCCGCCGTCTCGGTGACGTACTCCTTGATCGCCGGTCCCTCGGCGATGCCGTTCTCGCGGTCCCAGGGCCGGAACGAGAAGCCGAAGGTGAACAGGTCGGAGTCGGAGCGGATGCCCGGGTACCGGAACAGGTCCCAGGTGCCGCCGATGGCGTCGCGGCCCTCGAGGATGACGTAGTCGGCCCACGGGCACTCGGCCTGCAGGTAGTGGCCCGCGGCGATGCCGGACAGACCGGCCCCCACGACCAGGACGTCGACGTGCTCGCTCATGTGCTTCCTCCCTCGCGGTCGCCCGCGAACCTACGCAAACGGCGCCCGCCGTGCGGCCTCGTCGGCCCCGCCGACCGGCGTGTCGTGCCAGAGTGGCCCCCGCCGACGACCGGAGGTCCCGAGATGCCCCGCCAACTGCGTTCGCTCGTCACCGAGGACGGCACGCTCGAACTCTCGATCGTCGAGGTCGAGATGCCCGAACCCGAACCCCACGAGGTGGTCGTCGCGGTCGAGGCGACGCCGATCAACCCGTCCGACCTCGGGCTCCTGCTCGGCCCCGCCGACGTGACGACGCTCACGGTCTCCGGCTCCGGCGACGACGTCGTGGTCCGGGCCGCGATCCCCGAGGAGATGCGGCGTGCCGTCGCCGCCCGTGTCGGCCAGTCGCTGCCCGTGGGCAACGAGGGCGCGGGCACGGTCGTCGCCGCCGGGTCCTCGGACGACGCCCAGGCGTTGCTCGGCAGGCGCGTCGGCGGTGTCGGTGGCGCGATGTACGGCGACTACCGCGCCATCCCGGCGTTCATGTGCATCGAGCTCCCGGACGACGTCACGACGGCCCAGGGCGCGTCGTGCTTCGTCAACCCGCTCACCGCGCTCGCGATGGTCGACACGATGCGCATGGAGGGCCACACCGCCATCGTGCACACCGCCGCGGCCTCGAACCTCGGGCAGATGCTCGTGCGCCTCTGCGCCGAGGAGGGCGTTCCGCTCGTCAACGTCGTGCGGCGCAGCGAACAGGTCGACCTGTTGCGTTCGCTGGGCGCCGAGCACGTGTGCAACTCCGGCGACGACGACTTCATGGCGCAGCTCGTCGACGCCGTCGCGGCCACGGGCGCGACGGTCGCCTTCGACGCGATCGGCGGCGGAGACGTGGGGAGCCGGATCCTGGCGGCGATGGAGTCGGCCGCCATGCGGGGCGGCGGCGACTACAGCCGGTACGGCTCCGACACGTTCAAGCAGCTCTACATCTACGGCGGCCTCGACCGCTCGCCGACGGTCCTGACCCGGAGCTTCGGCTTCTCGTGGAGCGTGGCCGGCTTCCTGCTCACGCCGTTCCTCCAGAAGGTCGGCATGGAGCGGGCGGCCGAACTGCGCAACCGCGTGCGCGACGGGCTCACCACGACGTTCGCCAGTGGCTACACGGCCGAGATCTCGCTCACGGACGCGCTCGACGTCGACGTCATCCGGGCCTACGCCGCGCAGGCCACGGGCGAGAAGTACCTCGTCAACCCGACGCTCGGGCGTTCGTGACGCGGCAATCGCCGCGCGCGGCCCGCTCGTTGCATGCTGATGACCCGCTGACACCGAACGAAGGACGCCGCCCATGAAGATCTGCACGACCATCGGATTCGGCGGCGACCCGGCCGCCCTCGCCAAGCAGGCGAAGGACTACGAGTCGGCCGGGGTCGACGTGCTGTGGGGCGCCGAGATCTACGGCTACGACCTCGTGTCGACGCTCGGCTACCTCGCCGGCCAGACCACCTCGGCCCAGCTGATGACCGGCATCGTCAACCTCTACTCGCGCTCGCCGGCCCTGCTCGCCCAGACGGCCGCCACCATCGACGCGCTGTCGGGTGGTCGGTTCGTGCTCGGTCTCGGCACGTCCGGACCGCAGGTGATCGAGGGCTGGCACGGCGTCCCGTTCGAGAAGCCGCTCGGCCGCACCCGCGACATCGTCGACATCTGCCACAAGGTGTGGAGCGGCGAGAAGGTGAGCCACGAGGGGCGCAGCGTGACGTTGCCGCTCGACGGCGGGACCGGGCTCGGCAAGCCGCTGAAGTTCATGGGCCCGACGCCGCGGCCCGACATCCCCATCGCCCTCGCCACGATCGGCCCGAAGAACGTCGAGCTCACCGCCGAGATCGCCGACCTCTGGCAGACCATCCACTTCGTGCCCGACCGCTTCCAGCAGGTGTGGGGCGACTCGCTCGCCGCGGGTACCGCCAAGCGCGATCCTGGCAAGGCGCCGCTGCAGATCATGGCCGGCGGCATCGTCGCGCTCGGTGAGGGTGAGCACGTCGACCTCGCCCGCATGCAGGCCCGCGGCCTCATCGGCTTCTACGTCGGTGGCATGGGCGCCCGCGACAAGAACTTCTACAACGATCTCTTCAAGCGGTACGGCTGGGAGCAGGAGGCGGTCGAGATCCAGGACCTGTTCCTCGACGGCAAGCGGAACGAGGCGTTCGCGGCGGTGCCCGAGGAGTACATCGACCTGTCGGCGCTGATCGGCGACGAGGGGCACGTCCGGGAACGGCTCGAGGTCTTCCGCGAGGTCGGCGTCACGCACCTGAACGTCGAGCCCGTCGGCCCCGACCCCCTCGGCACGATCGAGAAGGTCAAGGCCTGGGTCTCGTGACGACGTCACCGATGACGGTCGGCGTGATCGGCGCCGGCGTGATGGGTGCCGGCATCGCGCAGGTGTTCGCGGTGGGCGGCGACCGCGTCGTGCTCGTCGACGTCGCCGACGCCGTGCTCGACCGGGCGAGGACGACGATCCGGTCCGGCCGCTTCGGCCTCGAGGGCGCGACCGAGCGGGGTCTGCTCGACGAACCGGTCGACACCGTCGAGGCGCGGATCTCGTTCGCATCAGACCTCGACGCGGTCGCGGCGTGCGACCTCGTGATCGAGGCCGTGCCCGAGGACCTCGACGTGAAGACGTCCCTGTTCCGAGACCTCGACGCGCGCTGCGGCCCGGACACGATCCTGGCGTCGAACAGCAGCGGCCTGCCGATCGCCGCCATGGCGGCGGCCACCGGGCGTCCCGATCGGGTCATCGGGTGGCACTGGGCCTCGCCGGCGCAGGTGATGGCGTTCGCCGAGATCGTCGTCACCGAGCAGACGAGCGAGGCGACCATCGCCACGGTCGTCGCCGCCGCCGACCGCCTCGGCAAGCACCCGATCGTGGTCCGCGACCATCCCGAGACCTGGGGCTACGTCGCCAACCGGATCTACATGGCGGCGATGCGGGAGGCCCAGGCCGTCGTCGCCGACGGTGTCGCCGCCGAGGCCGACGTCGACCGCCTCCTCGTCGACTGCTATCGCTGGCCCGTCGGGCCGTTCACCATGATGCGCGGCGCCCGCGAGGGCTGGACCGAGTGACGACGACCACGACCCCCCGGAGCGGAGACGACGCCATGACCACCAACAACGGCATCCACCACCTCGCCGTCGCCACCGGCGACATCAAGACCCAGATCGAGTTCTTCACCGACGTGCTCGGCTGCGAACTGGTCGCCCTCTACTGGATGCACGGCGTCGAGGGCGCGTGGCACGGGTTCCTCCGGCTGAACGACGCCTGCTACTTCGCGTTCGTCCAGACCCCGGCCATCGCCGACGTCGAGCGCACCATCGGGGTGACCCACGCCGGCAGCGGTGCCGGGACGTGCGCCGGCGGGGCCATGCAGCACGTCGCCCTCAACGTCGACACGGTCGACGACCTCCTCGCCATGCGCGACCGGATCCGGTCGCGGGGCGTCACGGTCTACGGGCCGATCGACCACGGCATGTGCCAGTCGATCTACTTCGCCGGGCCCGAGGACCTGACCCTCGAGGTCGCGACGTCGGCCGCCCCGATCGACGGGCGGGCCTGGATCGACCCCGAGGTCGTCGCGCTGGCCGGCATCACCCCCGAAGAGCTCGAGCGCTACCGCAACCCGGCGGCGTTCGCTGCGCCCGGGTCGCCGGTGCCCCAGCCCGAGTTCGACCCCGAGCGGCCCTGGCAGCGGGGCTTCCCCCGCGAGCTGTACGAGGCGATCATCGGCATGCCCGACGACGTGCTCACGGCGCAGATGAGCGAGACCGAGCCGCCCGTGTCGGTCGGGGACTGATCCGATGGAGACCGTCGTGATCGAGCCCCGGTACGCCGGCCCCCCGAACATGGGGCACGGCGGCTACGTGGCCGGGCTCTTCGCGTCCCGCATCCCCGGTTCGGTCCAGGCGACGCTGCGCCGGCCGATCCCGATCGGCACGTCGTTGGGGCTGCGCGAGGTCGACGCCGACGTCTGGGAGTTGGCCGACGACGACGGCGTCATCGCCGACGGCCGCGCCGCGCCGCTCGATCTCGACGTGCCGGTCGCGCCCTCGGTCGCCGACGCGCGACGTGCCGAGGCGGCGTCGCCGTCGCGTGCGGGGGAGCGCGGTGTCCACCCGACCTGCTTCGGCTGTGGCCTCGGGAACGAGCATGGCCTGCGGATCGCCGCCGGTCGCGTCGAGGGGTCCGCCGGCCTCCCCGACCAGGTGGCCGCGGTGTGGAACCCCGCCGACCGTTTCGCCGGCGACGACGGCACCGTCGACCCCCTGTTCGTCGTGGCCGCCCTCGACTGCGCCGGCGCCTTCGCCTACCTGGTCGACGACGTGAAGGCCGGGCTCCTCGGCCGGATCGTGTACGACCTCCACTCGCCCGTGGCCGTCGGCGTCGACCACGTCGTCACCGGCTGGCGCATCGAGATCGAGGGCAAGAAGATGTTCGCCGGCACGGCGCTCACGGCCGCCGACGGCACCGTGCTCGCCGCCGCCCGCGCCACCTGGTTCGGCTGGGGCTGACGCGACCGACTGGTCGTCGGGCGCCGTCTCATCGTGGCCGACTGGTCCGACGTCCGGAGGCGGGGAGGGGCACGGGTCGTCTCCAGCTCCGGACGTTGCGGTGGTCGTCGACGTCCGGAGGCGGCGCAGGCTCGGGGTCGTCTCCAGCTCCGGACGTTGCGGTGGTGCGTGGAGGGGGTCGGGCTCAGCCGCCGAGCTGGGGGCGGAGGGCGTCGAGGTCGTGGACCTTGGGGATCGCCATGTCGGAGCGCGCCATGACCCGCGACACGAGCGTGCGCCGGGCGAAGCGCCAGCCCTCGGGGAGCCGGACGAGCTCGTCGTCGTAGAAGCCGAGGTAGAAGAACGTCTGGTGGTCACGAGCTCGGACCGACCACTCCGAGATCTGGAAGCGGGCGTCGGCGCGGTCGCCGTCGACGACGACGAGCGGGCTGTGCACCGAGTGGAAGATCATCGCCAGCTCCTTGGTGCCCTCGGCGATGGCGTCGGCGATGGCGTCGCGACCGGTGACCGGCCCGATGATCGGCGAGTGCAGCACGCCGTCGGGCGCGTAGACCTGCGCGGCGCCCCGTGGGTCGCCGTACGAGATGGCGTGCGCGTACGCGTGCGCGAGCTGGAGGATGGCGAGGACGTCGTCGGTGTCCTCGGCGGCGGGTTGGGGGACGAGCACGGTGGCCTCTCTGGCGGTCGGGGATCGGTCGGTTCTGTCCGCTACTCCCAGCGGAACGTGGGCGTCTCCCCGCCGAGCGCGCTGCGGCCCGCTTCGGCGGTGTCGGCATGGCGGCGGATCCGGGTCGTGTAGTCCTGCTCGGTCCGGTAGCCCTCGTGGAGGTCCATGAACTCGACGCGGTTCGCCGACTCCTTCGCCAGCCGGACCGCGATGGGGCTCTTGGCGGCGATCGTCCGGGCGATGCCCATCGCGTGGTCGAGCAGTTCGTCGGGGTCCACGACGGCGGCGAGCACGCCGCGACGATCGAGCTCGGCGGCGTCGACGTACTCGCCGGTCAGGAACATGCGCTTCGCGAGGTAGGGACCGACGAACCGCTGTGTCGCCCGCACGCCACCGAGGACGCCGACGTCGATCTCGGTCAGCGCGATCTCGAACGCCGGCGTGGCGACGACGATGTCGCACAGCGAGACGAGGACCGCACCCGCGCCGATCGCCTTGCCGCCGACCGCGCCGATGACGGGCACGGCGCAGTCGTACAGGGATCGGAAGGTCGACCGTGGGAGCAGCCCGGGGTCGATCTGGTCGCGCGGGTCGCCCTGGGGGCCACCGTCCTCGCGGCGACCGTCGGCGCGGTGTCTGCGGGGGGAGTCGCGCAGGTCCACACCGGCGCAGAACACGTGTCCGGTCGAGCGGAGCACCGCGACACTGACGTCGCGACGCCGGCCCAACTCGTCGAACGCCGCACGGAGATCGTGGAACGTCCGGGTGTCGAGTGCGTTCACCGGCGGCCGGTCGAGCGTGACGGTGGCGATGCGATCGGCCAGGTCGATGCGGACGTTCTCCAACTCCGGCAGTGGTCCGTCGGTCATGGGTGGTCGCTCCTCACGATCGTCGCGCCCCAGGCGTGCAGGCGTTCCCAGAGAACGGCACGCGTGGAGGCGAAGTTGTGCATGTGGGCCATCGACGGGACGATCTGCACCGTGATGTCGGACGACGCGGCGTAGGCCGCCGGCTCGCGGCGGGGGTCGGGGCAGACGTCGCGGTCGCCGACGCCGATGAACACCGGGACATCGACGGCCGCGGCCTCGGCGGCCACGACACCGGGTGACAGCATCGAGGCCGCGGCCGGCGGGATCGTGGCGCTGCCCCACGGCGGCACGGACTCGGTGCGGAACGGGAAGCCGCCCTCGAGGTCAGCCTGCAGGAGTGCGGGCTCGACGTCCTCGCAGTGGAACGCCCAGGAGAAGACGTCGATCCCGCCGATGGCGTCGGCCTCGGCCTCGATCGCCTCGCGGTCGGTTCGCCCTCTCGCCACCGCGTCGATCTCGACCCCGCCGGACGGTGACGGGAGCACGGTGTGGATCGCGCTGTACCCGAGCACACCGAGGGCGTCGCACGTCCGGTGCGTGGCCTGCATGACGATGGAGACGCACCCGCCCATCGACTGGCCGAGCGCGATCACCCGATCGGCGGCCACGGGTTCGAGGCCGTCGACGAGGGTGCCGGTGGTCAGTCCGGCGCGGATCCGGCGGACGGCGGCGTCGTTCGCCGCCGCGAGCACCTCGAACGGCAGGGCCGACTCGTCGGCCACCGTGCTGTCGCCGACGCCGAGGTGGTCGATCGCGACGACGGTCCAACCCCGGGAGGCGTGGAACGCGGCCTGGCTGTAGCCGCCGGGCCAGTCGATGTCCCAGTAGCGCCGGGAGTACCCGCCCCCCGGGAAGCAGACGGCCAGGATGCGGCTCGGATGCCCGCCCGGGGGCTCGTCCGGGACGATGACCGTGGCGACGATGTGGGCGTCGGGCCACGGGGTGACGTCGCCGACGTCGACGGCGACCTCGAAGCGTCGGAGGGCGTCGTTACGCGTCGTCGTCCCCACGACCACAAAGAGTATGCTGATCTGTCGGTTTGGGCAAGCCGTCGGATTGGTGCGGGCCCGGCGCGGATGGCAACGTCCTCGGTCCGACGACGAGCGGAGTGCTGATGACCGGGAACGGGTACCTCGACGGCCGGGTGGTCGTGATCACGGGTGGTGCGGGTGGCTTCGGTCGCCTGCTCGCCCTCGGCGCGGCGGCGCGGGGCGCGGAGGTCGTCGTCGCCGACGTGGCGGCCGAGGGTCTCGACGCCGTGGTCGCCGAGGTCGAGGCGGCCGGTGGGACCGCGCTCGGCGTGATGACCGACGTGACCGATCTCGCCGCCATGCAGGCCCTGGCCGCCGCCGCCGTCGACCGGTTCGGCGCCATCGACGTCATGGTCAACAACGCCGGGACGATGCCGCTCGCCTTCATCGCCGACCACGCCCAGGCCGCGCCGGCCTGGGACCGCTGCATCGACATCAACGTCAAGGGCGTGCTCCACGGCATGATCGCCGTGCACGACCAGATGATCGCCCAGGGCCGCGGCCACGTCGTGAACCTGTCGTCGATCTACGGCAACCACGCCGTGGTCGGCGCCGCGGTGTACGGCGCCACGAAGGCGGCCGTCAACATGCTGTCCGACGCGTTCCGCGTCGAGTCGCAGGGCCGTATCAAGGTCACCGTCGTCCGCCCCACCGGGGTCCCCGGGACGGGTCTCAGCGGTGGGGTCGTGAACCCGGGCGCGGTCGTCGGCATCCTCGGCCAGAACGCGGAGGAGTACTTCCCGGTGATGCTCGGTCAGGCGAGCGACGAGCAGCTCGACCGCGAGCAACCCGCGAACGCGATCCTGTCGCCGAGCGACCTCGTCGACCAGATCCTCCACGCTGTCGACCAGCCGTGGGGCGTCACGATCTCCGACATCACGGTCCGCGCCACCGGCGACCGCTACGTGATCTGACGGGACGGCCTCACTCGCGGTCGAGCGAGACCGCCATGCCGGGCAGGTCGACCCAGCCCTGGCGGTCGGTGCACCACACCTCGACGTTCGGCTGGATCCCGGTCGTGTCGTCGAGCGTGCCGACCTTGACCGCGACCGCGCCGTTCGCGTGGACGAGCTCCGAGACGATCGGCGAGCCGCACGACGGGCAGAAGCGTCGTCGCACGTACTCGCCGTCGTCGTTCTCGCCGGTCTCGAGGTACGTCGTCAGCTCGCCGGTCAGGGTGAGCTGCGACTCGTGGACGACCAGGTTCACGGAGAACGGACCGCCGCTCTGGCGCTGGCAGTGGCGGCAGTGGCAGACCGCGGTGGCGATCGGGTCGCCCGTGAGCTCGTAGCTGACCTGGCCGCAGAGGCATCGTCCGGTGCGCGTCATGGCGCGCACCGTACTCATGCGGATGTGGACGAGGCGGCCGGGGTCACGGCGTCACGGCGTGACGATGGCGAAGATGCGCTCGAACGTGTCGACCGCAGCGGCGATGCCCTCGACGAGCGCACGGTCGCCGTCGACGTCGAGCGTGGTGGCGTCGAGCGCCGCGTTGGCGAGCGCGATCAGCTCGGCCGACGTGCACCGCACGGTGGCGACGGCGCCGTCGTCGTGGCGACCGGCCGTGTGGAAGAGCGTGCGGTTCGAGATCCCGGCGAGGTGGATCTCGTCGCGGTCGGTCACGGTCCAGTTCACCGCGCCGGCCAGCCCGGCGAGCCGGTCGGGGACCAGTCGCACGGCGATGGCGTCGAACAGCATCTCGGTCGTCATCGAGGTCGCGAGGTTGCCGAGATCGGCATCACCGAGCGACGGGTGGCCGTTGCGGAGATCGCTCGCCGCCGACAGGTAGAAGTTGCGCCACACCGCCGACTCGGCCTGGTAGCCCATCTGCTCCAGGGCGTCGGCCTGGAGGGCACGCGCCTCCATGTTGTCGGGGTCGGCGAACACGACGTGGTGCACCGCCTGGGCGACCCAGCGGAAGTCGCCGGCGTCGAAGTCGGCGCGGGCCCGCTCCAGCACGGCGTCGGCCCCACCCATGTACTCGACGTACTTCCGGGCCGCGGTCTCCGGCGGGTGCGGGTGCAGGTTGGCGGGGTTGCCGTCGAACCAGCCGAGGTAGCGCTGGTAGACGGCCTTCACGTTGTGGTTGACCGTGCCGTAGTAGCCGCGGACGTGGAACTCGCACTCGAGCTCGGGGGCGAGGTCGAGCTCCTCGGCGATCTCGATCATCGTGAGGCCCTTGTTGGCCAGGCGCATCGTCTGGTCGTGCAGCCAGCGGTAGAGGTCGCGCTGCTGGACGAGGTACGAGCGCACCTCGTCGGCGCCGAACCGGGGCCAGTGGTGGCTGGCGAAGCACGTCTCGGTGTCGTCGGCGAACAGCTCGATCGCCTCGTTGATGTACTTGCTCCACGCCAGCGAGTCGCGCACGAGCGCGCCCCGCGGCGTCAGCAGGTTGTGCATCGTGTGCGTGCAGTTCTCGGCCATGCACAGCAGACCGAGGTCCGGGAAGTGGAAGTTCATCTCGGCCGGCGCCTCGGCCTCCGGCGTCATCTGGAACACGACCCGCACGCCGTCGAGGACCAGCTCCTGGCCGGTGTGGGTGATGTCCTCCGTCGGCGGCACGAGGCTGACCGTCCCCACCGGGGTCGTCTTGCCCAGACCGGCGTCGACCTGACCCTGGGGCCCCGACGGCAGGAGCGGGGCGAACATGTACAGCGAGCGTCGCAGCATGGCCGGGCCGGCGATGACGTTCTCGCTGACGGCCTCGTGCAGGAACCCCTCGGGTGCGATCACCCGGCACCGCCCGGCGGCGACGTCCTCCTCGGTCGTGACGCCGAGCACGCCGGCGAAGTGGTCCAGGTGGCTGTGCGTGTAGATCACGGCGACGACCGGGCGCTCACCGAGGTGCTCGTTCGCCAGCGCGAGCGACGCGGCCGCGGTCTCGCAGGACGTGAGCGGGTCGATCACGATCCAGCCGGTGTCGCCGGCGATGAACGTGATGTTGGAGATGTCGTAGCCACGCACCTGCCAGACCGTGTCCGCCACCTGGAACAGCCCGTGCGTGCAGTTCGTCCGGGCCTGGCGCCACAAGCTCGGGTTGACGGTGTCGGGCGCCTCCTCCTGCTCGCGGATGAAGTCGTAGCGGTGGATGTCCCAGGTGGGGAACACCTTGCCCTCGATGACGCCCGTCGGGTGCTGGGCGACGAGACCGCGGGTCGCCCGCTCCAGGTCGGCGTCCTCGCCGAGCGGCAGCCGTTCGGCGACGCGGGCGTTGGCGGCGCGGGTGGCCTCGTGGGCCGGCTTGGGGGTGTGCAGACGTTCTCCTTGTTCAGCATCATTTAAAAAACAGTCTCGCCTTTGACGGCCCGGTGATCGATTTGAATGATGAAACATCA
>JBHIXO010000008.1:0-37108 GCA_041984725.1 Acidimicrobiales bacterium
ACGAGCCGTCGTTCTGCGCCGATGCGGTCGCCGACCCGGTCACGGGCGTCGCCGCCACCGCGGCCGTGCTCCGCGCCCTCGTCGCCGGGGGCGCGTGGCTCCTCGACGCACCGCTGGCCGGGGCGGCCCGCCACCTGGCCGGGCCCACGCTCCCCGTTCCCGACGGGGTCACGGCCCTCGACCCCGCGGACGCCGTGCCTCCGAGCCCGACCACACCCGCCCCGGCGCTGGGCGCCGACACCGACGACGTCCTCGCCGGCCTCGGCATCGCACCGTGACCGACCTCGTCCTGCGTGACGTCGAGGTCGACGGCCGGCGCGTCGACGTCACCGTCGCCGGCGGCCTGGTCCGCGCCGTCGAGCCCACCCGGTCGACGGCCCCACCTCCGCCCGCTCGGGCAGTGGTGATCGACGGTGGCGGCGGCGCCCTCCTGCCCGGGTTGTGGGACCACCACATCCACCTCGTCGCGCTGGCCGCGGCCCGGACCTCCGTGGCCGCCGGCCCACCCGACGTCCTCGACACCGACACCCTCGCCCGCGCCCTCCGCACCGTTGCCCGGTCCACGGACGATCGGTCACCTCAGGCCTGGATCCGGGCGGTCGGGTACCACGAGTCGGTGGCCGGCGACCTCGACCGCCACGGCCTCGACCGCCTCGTCGCCGACGTGCCCGTCCGCCTCCAGCACCGCAGCGGCGCGGCCTGGATCCTGAACAGCGCGGCCCTCGCCCGCATCGGCCTCGACCCGACGGCGCCCCACCGAGCGGCCACGGCGGGCGACGTCCCCGCCGGCGTCGAGCGGGCCGCGGACGGCACGCCGACCGGCCGGCTGTTCGGCGTCGACGACTGGTTGCGGTCCCGCCTCGACGACGCCACCGGGGACACGACCGGCGAGCGCCGAGCCGCCCCCGACCTCGCCGCCGTGGGCCGGGAGCTGGCGCGCTACGGCGTCGTCGGCGTCACCGACGCCACGCCGTACGCCCGGCCCAGCGACCTCGACCTCCTCGCGTCCGCCACTTCGACGGGTGCGCTGCCCCAGCGGGTCGTCGCCATGGGCGGACCCGCTCTCACCGACCACGACTTCCCCGCCCCACTCCGGCCCGGCCCGGTGAAGCTCCTCCTCGCCGACCACTCGCTGCCGGCCCTCGACGACCTGGTCCGCTGGATCGGCGTGGCCCACGAGGCCGGTCGCGCCGTCGCCGCGCACAGCGTCACCCGGGCGTCGCTGGTGCTGCTGCTCGCCGCCCTCGACGTCGCCGGCGCCGGGCCCGGCGACCGCGTGGAGCACGGCGCGGTCGTGCCGCCCGAACTGCACGGCGAGCTCCGCCGCCACGGCCTCACGGTCGTGACCCAGCCCAACTTCGTGTGCGAGCGGGGCGACCGCTACCTGGTCGACGCCGAACCCGACGACCGCCCCCACCTCTACCCCTGCGCCGGCCTCCTGGCCGCCGACGTCCCGGTCGCCGCGTCGACCGACGCCCCCTTCGGACACCCCGACCCCTGGCGGGCCCTCGCCGCGGCCACGACCCGGCGCACGGCCGGGGGCCGCACCCTCGGCCCTGACGAGCGCGTCGACCACCGCCGTGCGCTCGATCTGCTGCTCGGCCCGCCCGACGACCCCGGCGGACCCCCGCGGCGCGTCGAGGCCGGCGCACCCGCCGACCTGTGCCTGTTGCACGAACCGCTGGCCGCGCTCGACGCCGGCACGACCTGCGACGTCGTCCGGACGACGGTGATCGGCGGGCGGGTCGTACCCCGCTGACCTCGCGTTCGGGCAGGACGAGCGGAACACCCGCTTCCGCTTCTGGCAGGACAGACGGAACACCTGGACCGTCCCCGGGCGCCCGGAGCGGGTCCTCGCTAGCGTCCGCGTCGTGGCGTCACCACGGGTTCCCCGCCGGGTCGACCTCACCCGGCGACGGGAGCGGATGGCGGCCGCCGTGCTGCGCGGGGTGTCCGGGGGAGCCGACGGGCTGCGGTCGCGCCTGCTCGCCGACGTGCCACTTCCCGCCGACGACCCGTTCCACGCACCCGTCGTCGACCTGGCGGGGCGACCAGCCGGCGACCTCGTCGCCGACCGCCGGATCGACGTCTGCTTCCTCGGCCGGCGCCTGGCGGTCGACGCCCACCAGATCCGGTTCGTGACCTCGAAGCCGGACGGGACACCTGCGGTCGGCGTGGCCAGCGTGCTCCTGCCTGACCGCCGACGACGGGTGACGCCGACACCGCTCCTCGCCTACCAACCGGCGATCGACAGCCTCGGCCCGGCCGGCGACCCGTCGTACGGGCTCCGACGCGGCGACCACCTCGAGCTCCCCGTCGTCCGGCTCGCCCTGCGGAAGGGATGGGCCGTCGTCCTGGTCGACTGGACCGGCCCGCAGCACTCGTTCGTCGACCTCCCCCTGGCGGCCCGGTTCGTGCTCGACGGGATCCGCGCCACGTTGCGCCTCCCCGCGGCCGGCCTCGGCGTCGACACGCCGGTCGGGCTCTGGGGCTACTCCGGCGGCGCGCTGGCGACCTCTTCGCCGCCGAGCACCACCCCCGCCACGCCTCAGAGCTGCGCACCGTCGGCGCGGCGGCCGGCGGTGGCGGCGTCGACATCACGTCGTCACCCGAGATGTTCGAGGTCGGCAACGTCCTCAGCGGGATCCCGTTCGGCGCGTGCATCGCGGCGAGTCAGACCTTCCCCGACTTCGAACTCGCCGGCCACCTCACGCCCCATGGGCGGGCGTTGGTCGAGTCCGCCGATGACGATGGACCAGCTCGCGCTGTCGTTCCCGTTGTCGTCATGCTCCGAGCGATCCCGACCGTGCTCCGCTTCCTCGCCGGCCGCTTCGCGACGGCGCACTGAGGCCGCCCCGCGTTCCGCTCGTCCTGCCAGAAGCGGAGGGGGTCAGTAGCTCTTGGGGAGGCCGAGCACGTTGCTGGCGACGTAGTTGCAGACCATCTCCTGGCTGACCGGGGCGATCTTCATCAGCCGGGCCTCGCGCCAGTAGCGCTCGACGTGGTACTCGCGGGCGTAGCCCATGCCGCCGTGGGTCTGGACGGCGCGGTCGGCGGCGAAGAACGCGGCCTCGGCGGCCAGGAACTTGGCGGTGTTCGCCTGCTCGCCGCAGGGCAGGTCGTGGTCGAAGCGCCACGACGCCTCACGCACCGCGAGCTCGGCGGCGCGCAACTGCATGTGCGCCTCGGCGAGCGGGAAGGCGAGTCCCTGGTTCTGGCCGATCGGGCGGCCGAACACGACCCGGTCGCGCCCGTACTGGACGGCGCGCTGCATGGCGACCCGGCCGATGCCGAGCGCCTCGGAGGCGATGAGGATTCGCTCGGGGTTGAGGCCGTCGAGCAGGTAACGGAAGCCCTCGCCCTCCTCGCCGATCCGGCGCGACACCGGCACGCGTAGCCCGTCGTAGCGCACCTCGCAGGACACGACGGCGTTGCGGCCGAGCTTGGGGATCGGCGTGATGTCGACGGCGGGGTCCTGCAGGTCGACGAGCAGCAGCGTCATGCCCTGGGTCGGCTTCGCGCACTCCTCCCGCGGCGTCGTGCGCACGAGCAGCAGGCACATCTCGCAGAAGGGCGCCTTCGTCGTCCACACCTTCGCGCCGGTCACCACGTACTCGTCCCGACCGTCGGGCCCGGTGGTGCGCTCCGCCCGGGTGCGGATGGAGGTGGTGTCGGTGCCCGCGTCGGGTTCGGTCACGCCGAACGCGACGTGCAGGTCGCCCGACGCGACCCGGGGCAGCACCTCGGCGGCCAGTTCGGGCGAGCCGTAGCGCCGCACCGGCTCCATGCCGAAGATCGAGAGGTGGACGGCGGAGCAGCCGTTCATCGCCGCGCCGGACGCGGCGATCTCCTCGAGCATGATCGACGCCTCGGTGATCCCCATGCCGCCACCGCCGTGCTCCTCGGGCAGCGCGATGCCGACCCAGCCGCCCTCGGCCAGGGACTCGTAAAACGCCCACGGGAACTCGTGCGCCTCGTCGACGCCCGACCAGTACTCGTCGGGGAAGTCGGCGCAGATCCGTCGGATGCCCTCGCGGATCGTCTCGTGGTCCTCGTCGGGGGTGAAGTCCATGCGCGAATCGCTCCCTGATCGTCATCGGCCAGCGGATAGTGCCCGATGCGAGCAGGTCACGGGCGCCGACCCACCGACCGGCCGCCAGCTCTCGGTGCGTATCACGGGCAGGCGTCCGAAGCGACTGGGCACAATCGCCGCCGAGCACGGACCCGACGCCGTCGCCGGCTGCCAGGGGACGCCCGTCTTGCACGAGACGATCGGGCTCCCCGCCCTCGGCAAGTTCCTCCACAAGCTCGGATCGGGCAGCCGGTACAGCTCGCTCACCGTCGACATCGCGGCGCCGCTCGCCGTCACCCCGCTGGTGCTAGGCGCCCAGCTGCTGCCGGTGATCGACGCCGACGACGCCGAGCTGTTGCTGATCGTCGGCACGAACCCGGTGGTGTCGCACGGGGCCGCGGCTGATCCCCCGGCGCCGGCTGCGACGCTTCAACTCCATCGCCAACCCGAACGGCCGCCAGGACGACCACGAGGTCCTGCTCCACCCCGACGTCGCCGCCGCGGCCGGCGTAGTGGACGGCGGCGCGGTCCGGGTCACGAGCGCGCACGGGTCCCTGGTCGGCCGCGCCGCGGTCTCGGCCACGATCGACCCGGGCGC
The DNA here is from genome assembly GCA_041984725.1 of Acidimicrobiales bacterium. Lineage (GTDB taxonomy): Bacteria > Actinomycetota > Acidimicrobiia > Acidimicrobiales > Salinilacustritrichaceae > Salinilacustrithrix. The sequence continues at coordinate 4,671 of JBHIXO010000008.1, forward strand.
GGTCGCCATCACCCACGCCGACCCCCACGTCGAGGTCGGCCACCTCACCTCCACCACGGTCGACGTCGACCCCCTCAGCGGCCAGATCACCCAGACCGGCATCCCCGTCGAGATCTCCGCGGCCTGAGGGTCCGCTCGGGAGCACCGCCTCCGTCTCCTCTGGGTGCACCCACGTGCAGGCGTCCGTCCGCAGCCCGCCGACCGGACGCACCCGGAGCGCCGCCCGCAGCCAGGATGGGTGGGTGACGAAGGAGCTGCCGCCGACGACTGAGGAACCGACGACCGACGACGTCACCGCCCACCGGGCCGTTCGCGCGGCCCACGCCTGGTTCGAGCACAACTCCGGGTGGGCGCCGCCCGACCCCGACACCCTCGCCGAGTGGGTGGCCGACGGCGTGTGCCGGGCGCCCGACGAGTGCCTGACCACGCCCGACGGCTGGTGCGAGCACGGCCTGGCGTCGTGGGCGCTGATCCTGGCCGCGCTCGACGACGGCGGCTGAGGGTTTCCGTCCGACCCGCGGCGTAGCGTCGTCCCCGGGTCGCACCCCAGTCGGCCCGACTTCCCCCACCGCACCCGATGTCCGAGCACCCGCTCGGTGGAGGAAGCCATGTCCGACCCCACCCCGTCCCTCGCGCCCGAGATCCTCGAGGCGTCCTCGCTCCGCTCGCTGTGCGACGCCATGGGCCTCGCCGTCGACATCCTCGACGAGTACGGCACCGACGCGTTCTGTGCCGTGTGGATCGGCGACTCCGACGGCGGCATCGTCGAGCTCCTGATCTGCGACGACGACGAGCCGTGCGGCTCCGACGTCGACCACCTCGTCGAGCTGCTGGAGACCGGCGCCCGGCTCGAGCTCGACGGCGAGCGGATCGTCCTGTTCCACTCGACCCCCGACCTGACCGACGCCCCCGGCCTCGCCGCCGCCCACTTCGCCCGCCGCGACCGGCTGGCCGACGTCGGCCTCACCCTCGTCGACGAGATCGGTGTGCCGCGACGAGCTGCGGTCGATGGCGGTGTCGACCTTCACCGACGAGCCCGGCTGGGACGACCTCGCCGAGTACCTGGACGGCGGCGGCTGATCGGACTTCTTCTCGATTGCGGACAGGATCTGACCGCAGCGGTCGCGATGGTGACGCGCATGGAACCCACCACCGTCACCGACCCCCGCCCGCAGCTCGCTGCGGCCACCACCACCCTGCGCCAGGTCGTCGCCGCGATCGACCCGTCCCAGTTCGACCAGCCCACCCCCTGCACCGGGATGAACGTTCGCGAGGTGATCGACCACGTCGGCATGGCCCTCGGCCGGGTCGCCGCCGCCGGCCGGCGCGAGCCACTCGAGACGTGGCCTGGCGAGGGCTTCACCGTCGGCGACGACGTGGTCACCGGCATCGACACCTTGATCGCCGACACCACCGCGGCCTGGTCCGACGACCGCCTGGCCGAGGACATCCCGCTGCCCTGGACGACACTCCGGGGCGACGACACCATCGCGGTCTACGTGAACGAGGTCCTCGTCCACACCTGGGACCTCGCCACCGCCACCACCCAGACCCCCACCTTCGACGCGGACGCCATCGCGATCGCCGAGGCGATCATGCACCAAGAGCTCCCCGACCCCATCCGCGGCCCCATGTGGGACGCCTTCCGCGCCGAGATGCCCGAGGGCATCCCCTTCGAACCCCCCTTCGCCGACGCGGTCCCGGTCACCGGCGACGCCACGCCGGTCGAGCGGTTGCTGGCCTGGAACGGTCGCCAGCCCTGAGCTGGGTCTGGCGGGAATCTGAGCGTTGATGCCGCCTCTCCAGGACTGGCGCGAAAGGGATCAATCGCGTTTCGTGCTGCTCGACGCGGTTCCCGAGCGAATCAGCGACCAGAATCGCGCCGTCCCAGGGCGGGGGCGGCGTGAACACCGGGAGGCGGACCACGTTGGGAGAGGATGCGATGAGTGGGCATCCCACACGTCCTCGCGTCGTGCGACTGCGCCAGTTCGGCCAGGACCGGCTCTACGTCCTCGGCGCCGATGGGACGCGGATCGGTTGGCTCAACCTCACGAGCGGTGTCGAGGTGATCGAGGACGAGGCGCTGCGCTCCGACTTCGAGCGAGCCATCGCTTCTCACCACGACCTGAGGGAACGAGCCCCGGCGACCATCGTCCCGCCCCGCGAACTGCCCATTGCGCGAGATCCGCCAGGGTCCCGACACCCGGCGTCTGCTCTGCCGCTCGCTCGACGTTTGCCGCAGGCGACGCCCGAGCCCGCCGAGCCGATTCCGTCAGCGCCCTCGCTGCGCCCGACCGACGACATCCCCGCAAGAGCCGGGGCTTCGGCCCAGGCCGAATACGAGAAGCGGTCGGCTCGAGACCGTGACCACCGCGCACGGACTCGCCGAAAGCGCGTGCTCGCGCTTTCGGTCTCCCCCCTCCTCGGCTACCTCGCCGCACGGCTCGGCTTCATCGCGCTGGACGTCGTGGGGGCTGAGGCGATGTCCAGCGTCGGCGGCGGCGCCCGAGCCTCGGAGCCGATCGTCGACCCGGCCGGCGCGCATCGATACGCCCTCCTCGTCGCGGTGGCCATCACGCTCATGGTCGGCGCGCAGTTGTTCGCTCGAAAGCAGACCACGGAGGCCTTCCGGATCGGCGCCGAGGGCGAGCGAATGACCGGCGAGATCCTCGACCGACTCCCGACGGGCTGGCACGTGCTCCGCGATCTCCCGATGCCGGGCGGCCGGGGAAACATCGACCACGTGGTCGTCGGCCCACCGGGCGTGTTCACGATCGAGACGAAGAACTACGCCAATGGCGTCGTCATCCGTGGCGGTGTCGCCCGTTCCAACGGTCGCCGTCTGGACAAGGTCGTCGCTCAAGCGGACCGCCAGGTCCGCGTGGTCTCCGCCGTGACGGGCGCGACCGTGATCCCGATCGTCGTGGTTCACGGCAAGGGGGTCACCGTCGAGGGGTGGTTCCAGCGGCCGGTCATCGACGGAGTCCGCTTCTGTTCCGACCGACGCCTCCACAGGGCGTTGCTCGCCCACCGGCGGCCAACGTTGGACTCAGATCGAGCTGACCGTCTCGTGCGGCTGCTTCGCCGAGCAGCGGCCGAGCACCGCGATCCACCTACTCGGGGCCGACGCGCTCGAGCGTGATCGAGTCCGTGCTCACGACTGTTCCGCACCGCCCGATCCGTGACCGCCATGATCCAGTTCGGCGTGCGTGTATCGAGCGTTCGGCGACCCCTCACCGCTTCCGGCGGCGGCCGACGATTCGTCGGAGGCTGGCGGCGATCCGGCCACCGGTCTTTTCCGATTCCGTAGACGATGGTGCCGGAACGGGGTCCGCCTCGACGGGGAGCGGTCGGGCCGCAGCCGCGGTCGGCACGGGTTCGGGCGCCACCGACACCGACTCGGACTCCTTCGCGACGACCGCGGGTTCGGGCGCCACCGACACCGACTCGAGGTCCCGGGGGACGACCGTGGACTCGGGCGCGGACGCCGGCGGTGAGGCCGAGTCCTCGCCACGATTCGCTGCGACCAGCGGTTCGCGACGCCGTGCGGCGCGTTCGCGCGGCGGGCGGGGACGTGACTCCGTCTCGGCCGTCGGGACGGCCTTCGGCCGGGGTCGCGTTCGGCGCGTGGCAGACGGCGCGACGCCGAGCAGTGCCGGGGGCAGCGGTTGTGCGTGGACGACCGTGAGCGTCTGGGTCGGGCGGGTCAGCGAGACGTAGAGCTCCTGGAGACCCGACGGCGCCTCGTCGACGATGGCGGCCGGTTCGACCACGATCACGTGGTCGAACTCGAGACCCTTGACCTGATCGGGGTCGAGCACGGTGACCGCATCGTCCGACAGCCCCTTGCGTAGCGGGCCGCAGAGGGAGCGGGCAGCGACGACGGCGGTCGATCCTGCCCGAGGCACCGCAACCATCGCGGCGACCTGGTCGAGGATCGGCCGATCGGCCACGTCGACGACCACCGGCGCCTCGGTGCTGCGGAAGCTGACCGTCGGGGCGAGGCCCGGGGCTGTCCAGGGAAGGATCTGGTCGGCGAACTCGAGGACCTCGCGCGGCACCCGGTAGCCCGTCGCCAGCGAGACCTGCTCGATGGCGTCGAACCCGAGCGGTTCGAGGAGCTCATCCCAGGCCGTACCGGGCCACACCGACGTCTTCTGCGCGAGGTCGCCGAGCACGGTGAGCGAGCGGCCGGCGATCCGGCGCCGAAGGCCGAGCCATTCCATCGGTGACAGGTCCTGGGCCTCGTCGACCACCACGTGGCCGAACCGCGGCGGCGACCCGGCGATGACGGCGACGACCTCGTCCAGGATGGGGAGGTCCGCTCGGGTCCACGGCGCTCCGCGGGAGGTCTTCGGCCGGACGAGCAAGCCCGCCTGCGCCTCGTTCAACCAGCCCCCCGACGCCTCGACGAGTCGCTCCGGCTCGTCGAGCAGCCGGTTCGTGGTCGCCACGGGAGCGAGGTTGGGCATGATCCGCTGGTCCTGGCGTGTCTGCTCGAACTGGAGGCGGAGGAGCCGGGCGATGTCCTCGCGGTCGCCGTCGCCGAAGGCCTCGCCGGCGCCGCGCCGTGACACGGCGATCTCGAACAGGGCGTCGGCGATCCGGTCGACGAACGCGGCGCGTGCGTCTCGGTACGTGATGCGCGACGTCGACCACGTGGTGATGAGTGCCGCGACGTCGTCTCGGCCGAGCTTCAGTTGGAATCGACGGAACCCGAGCTCGATCCCCTCGGGATCGGACATCGCCCAGACCGCACGGCGGACCGTCTCGGCCATGCGTCCGTCTCCCTTGATGAGGGCAGCCTCGGGCGTGTCGACTGCCCGCACCTTCACGGTGCGGCGGGCCGACGGCGGGAGGTTCGACACGAAGAGCTGACCGAGGGAGAGCTGCACCGCCGTGGTCTCGCCCAGCGCCGGGAGGACCCCGCTGATGTAGGTGATGAACCCCTCGTTGGGGCCGACGACGAGCACCGACCGGTCCTGTCCCCGGCGCGCCTGCTGATAGAGCACGTAGGCCGCACGGTGAAGACCGACCACCGTCTTGCCCGTTCCCGGGGAGCCCTGCACGACCAGCGGGATCGTGTGGTCGGCACGGATCATCCGGTTCTGGTCGGCCTGGATGGTCGCGACGATCTCCGACATCGCCCCGGTCCGGGACTCGTCGAGCTCAGCGAGCAGGATGTCGGCGGCACGGAGGTCGACGGCGGGCTCCTCCAGTGCGTGGGGGCGTTCACCGACGGCGACGGTCGGCGGTGCGGATGCCTCCGTCGCGGTCGGCTCGTCGACGGGATCGACATTCTCGAGGCCGGCATCGGCGGTCTGGAACTCGGAGGCGGTGTCCTCGGCCGGCTCGGGCACGTCGACCTCGACCACCACCGGTGGCGCCACGACGGTGGGCGGGGCGACCGGCGCCGCGAAGCCCGTGGTCAGGGTCTCGTCCGAGATCGCCGTGACGGTCGTGACCTTCATCCGTATGGTCCGCCGGCGTCCGATCCCCATCGGGTCGGACGCCGTGGCCGAGTAGAAGCGGTTCGCGATCGGGGCCTGCCATTCGACGACCACAGGATCACGCGATTCGTCCTCGATGGCGATCTTGCCGATGTACCACGTCTCCGGCTCGCCACCAGGTCCATCGACCATGTCGAGCCGTCCGAAGATCGGCTCACTGCGACCAGAGGCGAGCTGCGCCAGTCGCGCCGCGAGCATCCGATCCGCTGCGGCGACCTCGGCCTTGCTGGTCGCTCCTCGGCGCACCCGTCGGGCGTTCTCCTCCATGGCGGCGATCAGCCCGATGGCCCAATCGGCGTACGCCTGTTCATGGCGGAGCTCTGCCGCATCATCACGTGGGGCCATGGGCTCCTCGCCTCCCGTCCGTCCTGCCGGAGATGCATACGTGCTGCGTGTGACCCTCACGACCCTCCCGCCACGATCGCGGCGAGTACGGGATGGATCGTCACGGCCAGTTCGCGACCGTCGCCGAGCCGAGACTCCGCCTCGACCTGACGACGACCGAGGTTCACGAGGCGCCCCTCCTGGAGCCGTATTACCGACTTCGCGCGACCTTCACGAACGACCTTGTCCCGCGTCGTCCGGACCTTGGCGATCTTGTGCTCGAAGCTCGCGCGGGTGGCTTCGAGGCGGGCGTCGACCAGCGCCTCGTTGTCCGCACGACGCTCGCGCTCGAAGCGGAGCTGGAGTTCGGTCACCGTCGCCCGACACTGCTCGAGGACCGGCTCGAGCTCGTCGAGCTCGATTGGGTCCCTGTTCGATCGTCGGAGTGTTCCGTTGGCCACCGCCCCGAGCAATGCGTGGCCGGCGTCCTCGTCGAGCGAGCGAGTGTCGAGATCGACCGCCACAGGCCAGAGCTCGAGCGACGGTCGGATGCCCGTGGTCTCCGCGAGGTAGACCACGACCAGCAGCCGCCGGTCGGCATGGCCCGGCAGGCCGACCGTCCCGAAGCGCCCGATCCCGTGGGGGCGACTCGACAGGTACCTGACCGCCGACCGGACGACCGGGTGGCGGATCGTGATCAGCTCGATCCCGTGGCGGCTAGCCCGCTCGGCGTCGAAGGTGACGCGGAACGGCTCTTCGTCGGCCAACATCGGCACGAGCTCGCCGATCTCGTAGATGCTCGCGGCCGACCGACCACCTCCCCACATGGACACGTCGTCGGCGAGCTCCCGGCTTCCGACGAGATCGAAGTCGAGCAGGTCGTCGGCGCGGGCGAGCAGCTTGGCGCCACCCCGGTCCGCCAAGTAGCGGTCGAGCAGGACCCGGAGCTCGTGGCCGCCGACGAACCGTCCTCGCTCGGTGGTGTCGCGCTCGAGGCCGTCCACCATGAGTTGGTCGAGCCCCATCAGGTAGTCGCTCGCCTCTTCGAGGTCGTCGACGTCCTGGCGTCGCTTCTCCAACGCAACCTCGAGCTCGTCGATCCGCTGCTGCCGTTGCGCCGGTGTGAGGGCCGGGTCGAGGGCGATGCGCTGGAGGTCCTCCATCTGGTCGCGCAGGATCGGTTCGAGCTCGCCGATCGACTCCTCGAACACCCGGATGCGCTCGTACAGCCGGCTGAAGATGTCGGTTTCGATCGTCCCCGGCACCCGGAAGTTCAGTACGAAGATCTTCTCGTGCTCCTGACCGAAACGGTCGAGTCGTCCGATGCGCTGCTCGAGACGCATGGGGTTCCACGGAACGTCGTAGTTGACGACGGCGTGGCAGAACTCGAAGTCGAGACCCTCGCTGGCGACCTCGCTGGCCAGCAGGATCTGGAACTCGCCGGCCCGGAAGTCCCGCATGATGTCCTGTCGATCACGCGGGGCGACACCACCGTGCATGGACCGCACCCGGAAGCCTTCGGCCCGCAATCGACGCTCGAGGTAGGCCAGCGTCCGGCGGAAGAAGGAGAACACGAGGATCTGTCCCGAGCCCCAGGGCGAGACGGTGCGGAGCTGTTCGACGAACCCGTCGAACTTGGTGTCGACGTCGCCGAGCCCGTGCAGACCGGCGAGCATCGCTTCCCACGTGTCGAAGCCGAGCTCGAGCTCGTCCTCGTCGGCACCTCCGTCGAACTCGTCGAAGTCGTCGTCGACCGACTCGCCGATCACCATGCTCGGATTGCGCTCCCGGAGCAGCTCACGCATGGCCGGCAGGCAGCTCGCCGCCTGCCGTAGCGGCATCTGGGTCGTGAAACCGAGCGGCTTCCCGCTGGCCAGCGCCTGGTGACGGGACCACGCGAGCACGCCCCGGTAGAAGTCGCGTTCGGGCTTCGTCCACGCCACGTCGATCTGGACGGGGTCGCGCACGGCCTTCGCGTCGGGCACGTCGATCTTGCGGGTTCGGGTGAGGACCGAGGAGAGGGTGTTCAGCTCGGTGAGTAACTGCTTCGCCTCCGCGACCTCCTGCCAGCCGAGCTCTTCGTCGCGATCGAGGAGCTCGTCGCAGCCGTTGAAACTCGCGCCGGTTGGTCACCGCGCCGCCGAGCTCGCACGCGTGAATGCGATCGAGTCGCGGCACGAGGACCCGAGGGATGTCCCGTGTCGCGAGCAGGTCACCGGCGACGCTGTTCAGATAGCGGTTGGGCCCGAGCTGGAGCTCGAAGATCTCCTTGTCCTCGAACTCGTCCTCGACCAGCAGGTTCACGAGGTTGAACAGGTCGAGGCTGCCCAGGTTCAGCGGCGTGGCCGAGAGGAAGAGCAGCGCCTCGGCCCACTCGGAGAGGAGCACGCCGAGCTCGTAGCTGAGCGTTGTCTGATTGCGCAGGTAGTGGGCCTCGTCGACGATGACGAGATCGAAGCGAGGAGACAGCTCGGCGATGTCGGCGAGGAGCTTGTTGGAGCGAAGCCGTTCGAGCGAGACGATCCCGGCGAAGGGTCGATCCTCGTCGCCGCTCCGGAGGAGCTCGAGCAGGTCCGCGAGTCCTCGCGCATCGAGCTCGTCGAGCCGACGGTCGAAGCGTTGACGCATCTCCGTCTTCCACTTCTGCACGAGCATCGCCGGGCACACGACGAGCACTCGCCGAAGGCCGGCCGAGCGAGCGTCGAGCTCGGTCCACACCAGCCCGGCCTCGATCGTCTTGCCGAGGCCGACCTCGTCGGCGATGAGGAGCCGTTGGTGCGGAGACGCCAGCAGCTTGAGCACCGGCTTGAATTGGTACGCACGGAAGATCGTCTTGCTGGAGAGGTACGAGTAGATCGTGTCGGTCAGCGGGTTCGTGAGCTTGGTGACGGTGAGCGCCAGCGAGAGCTCGTCGGCGTCGACCAAGCCGTCCGCCGCCCAGGTGAGGGGATCGTCGGCGGCGAGCTCGATCGGTCGGAGGCCCGACTCGGTGAGCGTTCGTCGCCGGGCGCCGATCGCCACGTCGTAGACATTCTCGCCGTCGACGCGGCGCGTCTCGACGACGACGGCGAGGTCGCCGGACCCGGCGATCCGCACGTGATCACCCTTCGCAAAGCGCGGTCCGCTGCCCAGGACCCGGCCGGTCGGCCACAGGTGCTCAAACCAACCGAGCGCCGCCTTGAGCGGATGACCGTCGACCACCTCGTCGGGCGGCGCGGTCACGGGGGACGTCGGCTGGAGACCCGCAGCGCAGAGGAGCACGTCGGTCCCGTTGCGGCGCGGGAGCACGTACACACCGACGGCGGCGATCGGCGTCGGTGTCGTCACCAGCCTCGTCTCCTCCACCGGCAGGTCGAGGAACTCCACCTCGCCGACCACCAGCACGCGCCGCACGTCGTGCGTGACGATGACGTCGAGCAACACCGCCGTGCTCGGCTCGTAGCGGAACGCACTCACCAGGAGACCTCGTGCCACCCGACGCCCGTGCTCCACACTGCGATTCGCACACCCGCCTCCCAGCAACTGTCCGCTGACGAGAGCGCCGAGAAGCTTGCCATCCCTCGAAAGCGCACGTCAGCAGTTCCGAGCGAAAGGTCCGACGATCACTAGAGCCACCGGGATGGCTTGCCCGGGTGGCTGAGGTGCAGATGCCGGCGAGCTCGCGTGATCCCGACGAACAGCAACCGGCACCGCTCCGGTTCCTGAGTCGGGCCGTCGAGCCCGGGGCCGTTCTCGACGTCGGTGATCGCGACGGCGTCCCACTCGAGGCCTTTCGCCTTGTGCAGCGTCGTGACCGTGACGCCGGCGGTGGATGGTGGTCCGTCGTCGCGACTCGCAAGCTGGTCGAGGAGGCCGATGACCTCGGCGGCAGGTCGCCCCGAGTGCACCGCGAGGTCGACGGCGAGCCGCTCCCAGTCGTCTCGGTCATCGTCCGTGCGGTCGACCCCGAGCACAGTCGTCGCGATCTGGCTGACCGCATCGGCGACGGTGGCATCGTCGGGCCAGGACCTGCCTCCCGCAGCCTTCCGAGCGGCGCGGAAGATCTCTGTTCGCGAGATGGCGTGCAATCCGACATCGTGGGCCACGATTCCGGAGCTGCGCAGGCAGCGCACGACCTTCGCGACCATCTGGCCTCGATAGGCGAGCACAGCGATCTCTGAGTCGGAAACGCCAGCCGCGATCCAGCCGCGTACTCGGCTGGCGACGAGTTCGAGCATCTCGGTCTCGGAGCGAGCACCGTCGACGTGCACGGTGCCGCCACTGCCGCTCGTTGCCCTCACCCGTGGGAGCGCGGGTAGCACCTTCGCGATGACGTTGTTCGCGAGGTCGACGATCTCCGCAGTCGAGCGGTGGCTCTCGACGAGGTCGAATCCTTCGCGCCCGGCGCGCATCCGAAGCAGGAGATCGGGCTTGGCTCCCCGCCACTCGTAGATCGTCTGACGCGGATCTCCGACGACCGTGAGGTGTGCAGGAGGCCGGTCGGGCAGGTGCCGACCGGTCAGCTTCGTGATGAGCTCGGCTTGCGGGTGCGAGATGTCCTGGAACTCGTCGACGATGATCTCCTCGAGGCGATCCCGGATCCGATGTCCCACCCGAAGGTCGTCCAGCACTTCGATCGCGTCCAGCAGACTCTGCGGGAGGTCGATCACGTCAGCCGCTCGCATCGCTCTCACGTAGCGCTCCACCAGCGCGCCGACGTTATCCGGGACGTCCATGCCGGAGCGGTGCTCGTCGATGCTGCGCAACGCTTGGCGGGGTTGGCCTACGCCGAGGCGTGCAAGCACAGCGATGCGTTGCGCTTCCTTCACGAGGAGCTCCGGGCGTTTGGCGTAGCCGAGCACCCGCCAGTTGGAGGTGGCGATCTCGTAGCTCACCGAATCGATCGTCCGGACGTCGACGCCTCGGATCGCGAGCTGACCGAGACGGACCTTCAGCTCCTCCACTGCGGCCCGGGTGAAGGTGAGTGCCAGGACACGATCGGGCACGACGTACGCCGACCGGGTTCGGAACGCGATTCGCGAAACCAGAGTGCGGGTCTTCCCCGTACCGGGCCCGGCGACGACCACCACGTCGCCGTCCGTCCCGGCTTGCGCAATGGCCGTCTGCGTTTCTGACAGCGCGTTCAGCGCGTCCGCGGCGGAGTCGCCCGCAACCGACTCCATGAAGTCCGGCTCCGAGAGGTACCGGTGCAGGAACGCCTGGTGCACATCCTCATCCGGCGCCCCGTCGAGCTGGGCGTAGCGACGGAGCACCTCGAGGCGCAGCAACGACTCGCGCGTCCGGTGGTTGGCGGCCGCCTCCGCAGCCGCCAGCGCGACATCACGATCGCCCGCGTCGGTGAGCTCGAGACGGCGAACATGGCCCGCCGCGCCATCCGACCATCGCTTCAGGTCGGTCGAGGCGGCGCCCGCGAGGTACAGGACGGTCAGACCGTCGAGCACCTCGTTCTCGGACGCACCGGCGGTTCGTGCGAGGTCGTCGAGGTCGTGCGTGGTCCGCTCCGAGGGCAACGAGTTCATCAACATCAGTGCGACCTCGAACGCTCGTCTCATCCTGGGGCGGTTCGGGGAGCGCTGCATCCGCAGCCCCGGAACGGTCTCGGAGTCGGCCGCGTCCGGCACCGTCTGCACCAGCCCGAAGCACGCCAGCATCTCGACCGCTCGGAGCGTGGAACCCGAGTCCCCGAGGACGTCATCGGAGCGATAGAGGTAGCGGTTCGCCCCCTGGGCGGCATGGTGAGCCTTGAGTGCACTCCACAGCGCTCGGGCATCGTCGCGAATGCGGACCACTGGCGCGTCCTCGGGGGTGAGACGAGCCACCGAGACCCGGCGAACCTGTCGGATCACCCCGCGCCTCTCGAGGGACCGGAGTGCAGCATGCACGTCGCTCGGACCGATCGCGTTCTCGGCGGCATCGAGCACCTCGGACACGATCACTGCCCGAGGGCCGTCGGCTGCGGAGAGGACGGCCTCGATCATCCGCTCCACCGAGCTGAGGTCGTCGGGAGGCTTGCCGACGTGTTCGTACTGGCGCGCTCCGCCGAACCGCGCCAGTTCACGGACCAGCCCGGCCCGCTCCAGGTTCGCCAAGACGACGCGGGGCTGGACCCGGTCTCGAAGGTTCGCCATCGAGGACAGATCGGCATCTGCGACGGTGACGGTGGCGCTGAACGCTTCCGGCCGCAAATCGCCGGGCTGCGCGTCGACCCGCTCCGCGTGCGCGTGGTCGGCGAGTTCGCGCAGCAGCGCATCGACCCGGCGCGTCTCTCCCGCGGTCGGCGCATCTCGACGGACGAGACGATACGCGTCGTCGATGTCCGCCTCGTTGTAGAGCAGGACCGCCTGCGCCGGCTGCCCCTGCCGGCCACGGCCGGCGCGTCCCGCCTCTTGGTAGAGCGCCTCGGGCGACGCCGGACAGGCCCAGTGGATCACCGTGCGGACGTCCGCTTTGTCCACTCCCATGCCGAAGGCGTTCGTGGCCACCATCACGTCGGCATCACCCGCGAGGAAGCGTTGCTCTCGTTCGCGTCGCACGTCGGTGTCGAGTCCGGCGTGGTAGGAGAGCACGGTGGCGTCGAGGTGCGCGGCGATGAGTGGTGCGAGTTCGTTGCACAGGCGCTGACTCGGCGCATACACGATCGCCGGTCGTTCGGTGTCGGCCAGCGTCTGACACAACGCCGCCCAACGATTGGGAGCGCGTTCCGCCGGCGTACCGGTCGCCCAGCGGTCGTCCTCGGCGACGTGCCGGACCGAGAAGCGAAGCTCGCTGCGCACGAAGCTCGAGTCGACGTGGATCCGGAAGGTCATGAGGTCAAGGCCTGCACGATGTCGTCTCGCACGCTCGGCGACGCCGTCCCGGTGAGCGCCAGGATCGCCATCCGTAGATCCTCCGCAGGTAGGGGCTCGTGGTGGGCCAGTCCCAGGATGCGGCGCATCGCGATCGGCAGGGTCCGATAGTCCGGACGGAAGTCATGCCCCATCTCGCTGATGCAATGCGCTTCGTCGACGACGATCAGCGCGACGTCGTCATCCGCGAGGAGCCGGATGGTCGCCGGGGAATGGAGCGCTTCCGGCGCGAGCAGCAGGATCCGGTAGAAGCCGGCCTGGACGCCGCGCCGGATCGCCGCTCTCGTCTCCTCCGGAAGCTCGCTGTTGTAGAGCGCGACCTCGTGTATGTCACGTGCCCGCATCCCCGACACCTGGTCCCGTTGTAACGAGAGCAGCGGGCTGATGACCAACGTCATGGCTCCCGCCTCGGCATGGGCAACGGCGGGGACCTGGTAGCACAGGCTCTTCCCGAGACCGGTGCGGAAGATGCCGAGCGTGTCATGACCGTGCGCAACCTCACCGATCAACGCCTCCTGGAAGTCCTTGAGCTCACCATCACCCAGAAGGCGTCGCTTCGCCCTGTGCAACAACGGCGGAGGGATCACGTTGCGCGTCACTCGCGACGGGGTGATCTCCCGGACGAGCTCGGTGTCCATGGCGAGGTCACCGAGCGCAACCCGGGTTGGTTGGCCCACCAACGCCGTCAGCAGCGCGAGAGACGGTCCGACGTCCGCGAACCAGGTGTCGGCCGCCGTCCCGACGATGAGCTCGGCGGTGAGATGCGCCGCCAGTGGCTCGATGACGTCACCGAAAGCCGAGTCACCTGCGGCCCGGACCATGCGGACGACGGCAGGATGGCTCAGGCCGACGCGAGGCGGGCCCGTCGCCAGGACCCGTCGGCCGGCCTTGTCGAGGCGGGGCGCGGTTCCCGCTCCGACCAGCGCGACCGACGGTTCGTCGAGACGCCGGTTTGCTTCGTCCACCGTCGGCCACGCGGGCGGACGGAGAAGGTGGGTGCCTGTCCGTTGGAAGACGTGCGCTGGCGCAGCAGAAGCCAGCACCTCGGTTCGGGCCTGCCGGCTCGCCACGACGATCGTCGATTCTCCCGAATCGAGCCGCGCAACCGCCACCCCCAGCAGTGCCGCTGCGGCGACTCCCGGTCGACGCCGGCTGCTCGGCACGTCATCGATCAGGGTCCACGGTGTCGGGATGCTCGCGGGTCCAGGGCGGTCGACGGCTGCGCCGAGCAAGCTCTCCCACATGCGTGTCGAGCGCTCGCCGCCGACCGGGCCAGGCGTGCGAAGGACAACTCCGTGCGACAGGGTCAGTGGGTCGGGAAACGGCACGAACCATTCGACACCGTCGACGGTGCGAACGAGGCGGCCCGCACCACTCCTGGCCAGCTGTGCGAGCGCACTTCCTGAGGTCGCATCGGTGAGCTCTGCGACGACGCAACGCCGGATCTCGTCGGGTAGAGCGTCGATCTCGCACCCATCGGGAGCTTCCTCGGGCAACGCAACGTCGACCTTCATCGACGTGCGGACGTCGCCGAGCATCTGGCCCAGCGAATCGACCGCGATGGGACGGCGCAGATCTCCGCCGATCGCCGTCTGACCGGTGACCAGCAGCGGGTCGCCGGGCCAGACCTGCAGATCACCCTCTCGTGGGCAGGCCTTCGCAAGGAGGTCCCTGAGCGGCAGCGGCGCCAGATCGACCAGCCCGCGGCCGACGTCCAACAAGCGCCAACCGACGGAACGGGCCCACGGGTCGGCGACGGCAGACAGACGACCCGCGTCGAGGACACCGGACGCTCTCGCGACGACACCAGCGACGGGACTCGCCTCCAGCGCCACCCGGAGATCGTCGACGACCGTGACAGCGCCCTCCGGCGTCACCGTCGCGGAACCCGCCGTGACGCTGCTCGGGGCGGGCGTCGAGCCGTCATCGAGAGCCCACTGCGACGGCGGATCGACCGGCACTCCATCGGGTTCCGGCACCAGCCATTGGAGGGTGGACGACGCGACCTCACCGACCAGCGACTCTCTGACGGTCGACCTCGACCAGTCGCTCATCGTCGACAGCGCGTGTCTCATCGCGACCCAGACATGGGCGAGAACGATGGCGTCGGCATCGGCGCTGTGGGCCTCCGCCGGCTCATACGCCGGCGCGTGCCGCTCGGCGAGGGCGCCCAGGTTGTGCGCGGGAAGCGTGGGCCATGCGACGCGAGCGAGGCGCAGCGAGTCGAGCTCCACGAAGCTCGCTTGGAGGCCCGCAGCCCGGAGAAGGGGGAAATCGTGCGCTGCACCGTTGTGCGCAACGACGTGGCGTCCTTCCAGCACCCGCTCGAGGCCGGGCAGTGACGACGCGTCGCCCAGTCCGACCAAGCGTCGCTCATCGACCTCGATGGCGACTCCGATCTCTCGGACTACAGATGACGCGTCCAACTCGATGTCCAAGAACACCATCGAATCGACGCGGCCCGGATCGAGCCGTGACGCCAGGTCGATGAGCGACGCCAGTTCGTCCAACCGAAGCGATCGCTCGCCAGCGAGGCGAGACCAGATCGATTCCGCTCGCTCTCGTGCCCGCGACCGGCGAACCGTGCCTCGGATGTTGCGCTCGAGCGCCTCGACCGCCAGGTCGACCTCTGAACGCTTGAACTTGCCACCGCGCCATCCGCCCAGCCGCACGCTCCCGAGCCATGACAGGTCTCTGCCTGCAACGGTCACGACATCCTCTCCAATCCTCACGTCCGTGACGATCAGATCCGCGTCGGTGGAGGGCGGCCCGCCGCGCCGATCCGGTCAGCCTCGGGCAAGTCTGCACCGACGCAGCGGAGTCGTGCAGGAACCGCCATCTCTACGACGCTGCAGCCGTCTCGGCAGCGGCGCTTCCGGCTCTCAGGAGTCCGGGTCCGGCCCAGGCGTGACCGCGTCGGGCAAGGCGGTCTCCAATTTGTCGAGGACTGGCAACTCGACGACGTCGACGACCGGCTCCGGGAGTTGAAGCTCACCACCCCCGACGAGGTCACCGACCTGCAAGCCGCGCTGTACTCCGAGCGGGAACACCCCCACAATTGGCACCAGCACTTCCGGACCCGGCGGCGCCGTCGCCTCTCGGCGCTCGCCGCCGACCGGTCCGACCGCCTCGATGAGGTCGCCGAGTTCCTCGTCGAGATCGGCACGAAGATCCGAGAACTCGGCCCAAGCGCCTGGGTCACTCGACGATCGCCATCACCCTGGACATCTACAGCCACGTCACGCCGACGCTCCACGACGAGGCGGCGAACAGATCCCGCCTGGTGCGCTCCACCGAGGCTGCGAAGTACGGGTTCTCCAGCGACCTCGGCATCACGAGGTCCACCGGCCGTTCGACGAGCTCTTCGAGAGACTCCTTCAGATCGAAGTAGGCGTCGAATTGTCCATTGAGCCCATCCTCGAACTCGACGAGGAAGTCGACGTCACTCTCGGTCGGGTCGAATTCGTCCGTTGCGGCCGATCCGAAGACCGCCAAACGGAGGACGCCGAGGCGACGACAGATGCGCTCGATGGCCGCAGCGTCGAGTTCGAGTCCGGTCCCCATGCTCAGCTGGGTTCGATATCGAGCAGCGCTTCGATCCGGTCGGCGGACATCCCGAGTGCGTCGGCGGGCCCGTCGCTCCGCATCTCCCGGAGCAGCGCGAACAGATCCTCACGCCGGGTGGGGTCGTCATGCGCCTGGCGTGGGGTGAGCCCACCGAGGGCCGGGATCGACTCGTCGACCCAGCGCTGCTCGTACTCCCGCATCTTCTGGTCGACCAGTTCCCGGATCTCGTCGGGCATGTCGTCGGGGTCCATCGGCCCGGCGATCGGGTCGAGGCCTTCCAGGTCGTACTCGTCGAGTTCCCGGTCGTCCACGATCGTGTAGTCGAACAAGCAGTCGAGGGTCTGGAGCAGCCGCTCCTGGCGTTCCTCGGAGTTCGACTCGACCGTCAGGAGCGGGCCATCGAGCCGGAGGACGCCACGAACGACCCGGTCGATATCGTCGATCGCGGACATCTCGTGCCAGACCTGCGTGCCCTCCTCACGCTCGAAGGTGTCGTCGAGCGCCGCCATCACATCGTCGGGATCGTCCTGCAACTCGCAGACAGTTTGGCGAAGGACGAGCTCCTCGCCCTCCCGGTTCGCCATGCGAGGTGGGAGGAACAGGGAGCCGAACCACATGGCGAGGCTGTCGGCGTCGACCCAGCCGTCGAGCAAGCGCAGGACGCGGTCGCGTTCCCGGAGCGGGACGAGCAGCGGGACGCCGAACAGCATCGGCTCGTCGTCCACGACCATCGCCCGGGCCAGCAACAACTCGCCGACCTCGCGGCCCTCGCTCCCGGATTGCTCGACCACGGTCAGCTCGTCACCCGAACCGGTGTCCCGCAGCGACAGTGACTCGCCCTCGACCACGCCGGTGATCTCCCACAATCGACGGGGCTCGTCGAGCACCTGCTCGAGGAGCCCGACCTCATCGGCGGTCAGCAGCGGTCCTCGTTGGTTGCCGTACTCCTCACCGAGACCGCCCTCGTGCACGGCGACATCGACCAGGAACGGATCGTCGAGGAACTGGCGGATCGCGTCGACGACATCCCCTCGGTCACCGGCGGCGGACAAGGCCAGCCCGAACATGGTGCCGTGGCCATCGGGGCCGGTGGCGTAGTGCGCCATCCGCTGGAGAACGAACGGCACCCGCTGGGCCAGGGTGAGCGGACGGCCGTTGGCGCAGCACTTCTTGAACTTCCTGCCCGACCCACAGGGACAAGGTTCGTTCCGTCCCGCGTTCGGCCGGAGTTCGGCCTGACGGGCCTTCTCATTGGCGATCCACTCGATCAGCCCAGGGTCGATGCCGTCCCGAACGGCCAGCGTGTGGGCGCGGGACAGGTTGCCCCGGTCCAGCTCCAGCAATGCCAGCGCACCGGCCGCAGTCGGGAAGTCGGGGTCGGCTCGGACCGCGGCCTCGAGCGACTCGTAAGCCCGTTCGGGGTCGAGACCTCGCAGCAGCGAGAGCCCGAGCAGCGTGAGCGCCGGGGCTGCGTGCCGACCGGACGTCGTCTCGACGAGGACCGTGGCGAACCGGTCCAGGTAGCGGGGAGTGTCGGCGTGACTGTGCGCGAATGCCGCGATGACAGCGCCGTGGGCGAGGTGGTCGGCCAATGCCCGGCCATCGACGCCGTCGCCCCGAATGAACGTGTTGAAGGCGCCGGCGACCCGGTCGAAGGCCCGGTCACAGCATGGGTCGAAGCCGTAGAGCCGCCGGATGCGGTGATCGGCATCCTGCGCCTGTTCCTGGCGTGTGCGCCACGGCTCGGCCGCCCAGCCCCACTCGATCCCGCGTCGTTCGAGCCCGATCGCCGACAGCAGCTCGCTGACCGGTGGCACCGGACCCCGGAACAGCGCCGGGTTGCGGGCCATCGCCTCCATGACGACCGGCAACTCCTCGAACCCGCGACCGTCCCCGATCCAGTTGGCCGCCGCCTCGGTCAAGGCCTCCATCTCGGCCAGGCCGTCGCCGAGTTCGTCTTCGTCGATCACCTCGACCGACACGACCCGGTCGGTCCGGGTGAAGACGAGGAGGTCGCCGGGGTGGACCGCCTCGATCCACCCGAGCGGGCCGTCGATGCGAGGGTTGCCCCGGATCTCGTAGTCGTTCCCGATGGAGCCGCTGCCGTCGTCGAGCGGGAGACCGTCGGCCCCGGCTTCCCACAGCACCACCGACAGATCGGGCGCCTCGTCGACCGCCTCGGCCTCGAGCTCGGCGGCCGTGACCCGGTGCGTGAACGTCATCCCGGTGTCGACGAACGTGCGGGCCAAGACCACGAGCCGGTCATTGGGCCGATTGTCCACGGTCCAGTAGCCCTCGGTCCGCTCGAGCAAGGCCTCGATGTGGTCCTCGGGCTCCATGCCCTCGTCGTCGACACCATCCGGGACGAGCCCGGCCTTCACGGCCCGGCGAGCGAGATCCTCGACGGCCAACGGTCCGTCGGCCAACCATTCATCGACGGCGTCCTGCAGCGGCGTTCGGTCCACGAAATGAGCGTAAACGCCGGCTCACGTCGCTTCGGACGGGTCGGGCTTACGCCTCGACCGCCTTCCGGGCCTGGCCGAGGAGCCGCTTGGCCCAGCCGACCATCCGGCTGGCCTCGCTCGCCGAGACGAAGGCGACCCCGTACTGGGAGTCATCCTTGCGGTTGAGCAGCCGCTGCAAGTCCTTGGCCATCCCCGCGCCGTGGGGTTCGACGCCGCTCAGGACGTCCACCGCCTCGACGTGGGCCTGGCCCCGAGCACGGACACCCAAGCGCGCACAGCACGCCGCGTCGGACGCGGCGATGCCCGCGAGCACGGCGAGCGATGCCGCGACGCTCGGTGTCGCGTCGTCGGTGTCGTCGTCGACGACCAACTCCGCGGCGAGCAGGAACGCCTCGGCCTGCGCGAGCCGATTGAGGGCGTCGCTGCGATCACAGGCCTGGGTTCGCCCCTTCGGCCGAGCCATCACGCCACCTTCCCGAGCGCCGAGCGCTCGCCGGCGATGACGACGAGATCGCGAGCCCACTCCGCCAGGATCGGCTCCTTGGAGCGTTGGAGGCGGGCGATCTCCTTCGACGACCGGCCGATGACCTGCGCCCGGTTCCCGGTCCATCGGCGGATCTGGTCGGCGAGTTCGTCGACCAGATCGTCGAGATCGGCGGCGTCCGAGACCACGAGGACGTCGATGTCGCTGTCGACATCGCCATCGCGCCGGGCTGCGGACCCGAACACGCCGACCAACGCCGGGACCGTCTGCCACTCCTCCACGGCCGCCCGAATCCGGCTGACGAGCTCGCCATGGAGGCTGGCCAACAGCTCCACGGCCGGCGCGGCAACGTGGTCCCGGTTGAGCACGTAACCGCCGGGGACGTCGAGGACGAGCCCCTCGTCGACCATGCGCAACAGCACCGACCGAACCCCGGACTTCGATCCCCGACCGGATCGGGCGTGCACCTCTGCGAGCCCGAGCGGGGAAGCGGTCCCCGCGAGTGCGGCCAGGACCGGGCCGTCGAGGCTCGGCACGACGGTCGAGATCGGCATCGACACATCCATCCCAGCTCCCGTCGTCGTGCGGTCCATCGTACGCCGTACACTTTATCGCACATCGTGCGATTGACCGCACGCGGGACCTCGGACATGTCGGTCGCACGACCCGCTTTCGATTCTTCGATTCGTCGTCCGTTCGACGCATGACCGAACCGTCTCCGACGCAGAGCACCATGGGGGCGACGAACTCATCGTTTCGCCGGAGGCCCTCGTCGACTTCCAGTCCCAGCAGCGGTCAGAACGACGCTCCGCGCTGGACCAGATGACCGAAGAGGCGGGCGAAGTCGCCTGTACGACGAACCGCCGCCGGACTACCCCTCCGCCCTGGAGGAGGCGCGGCGCCGGCTGGCCACCCGTATTAATCATGGGCTTCCGGCCTCCCGACAAGCCCTTGACCAGGACCTTTGGAGTGGGCGAGGGGGGACTTGAACTCTGAACCGAGGCGTTCTCGTCGATGTTGGTTGATCTCGAAAAGTGTGCCTGACCTGCGGTTTCGCGAATCGAGATGTTCAACGATGCCGGACGCTTCTACCGGGTTTCTACCCGTCCGGTAGAAGTCCGGTAGAAGAATCGGTAGAAGTCCGGGCGCCGCTCTCACGTCGGTGGGCGCATGGCCGGAGCGACCTCGTGAAGGTCGACGACCTCGACTCCACCATCGGTTCTCGCGTGCCTCCAGTACTCGCCGACCGTCCGAAAGCGGGTTCCGTGGCGGCTCACCAATCGATCGAGAACGTCGGCGTTGCGGCCGAGCTTCTTGGCGATTGTCTGGCCGCTCCGCAGGAACTTCAGCGCTGGTCCGCCCCCGGTGACGTAGAGCACTCGCCGCCTGCCAGCGGCAGCTTCGTCCTCGAGGAGCTCCAGCTTGATGAGGTCACGGAGCAGCTTCACCTCCCGCTGAGAGTTGCCGCCCGTGGTGGCCCACTTGATGAAGGTGAACTCAGCGATCTGCCGATCGGTCACGAGGTCACCGACCCCGAGGCCATCGACGCCGGCCGTCCCGCCGCCGTCATGGTCGAGCGAGACGCTGATCACGCGTTCGTCCGGCTCGAGCACGTGCTCGAGCGCAGCGACGAGGCCGACGGCGTGGAGCAACACGTCCACCTCGCCGGCGAGCAGCTTGAGCACCAAGGTGGCCCGGTAAGTGGCTTCGACGTCGCCCAGGACGCGAGCGACCGAGGCGGAGGCTGCCTCTGGGCCGACTGCGCCGACGACGCAGTCCGCCAACGGACCGGTCAGTTGTCTAACTGGGATCCCGGGCGGAGCCAAGTCCCAGAGCGTCCGAAGCTGCCTCAGAGCGTCGTCGTCGAGGGTCCCTGTCACGACGTCGCCCGGGTTTCCGTAAGTGGCCGTAGGTCGACCTTGAGCCGATCGATCTCGTCCTTCGCTTCAACCGGCATCGGGACGATCCAAGGGTCCGCGAAGACGGCCAATCCAGGAGGAGTCGCCGCTCTCGAGTTCCGCGACGGTAATCGTCGCCTTCTTCCAGTCCAGGAGGTCTCGGAAGAGCGCATCGAAGGCATCGGTTCCCCAGGTGAGGAGTCTGATGTGGGGCGAGTACTTCGCAGCGACTTGTCGGTCGAACGTCACTCGCCATTGCTGGCCCATCACGGTCAGGAGGTACGAGTCATCAACGCCGCCCGGCTCGAAGTAGGGCGAGGCCACGGGTGAGCCGAGGAGCACCTGTTTGAGCTCGTCGAGTGTCACGGCGTCGGCCCCGACATCTCGGCTCCCGAGCTCCGTTGCAGTTCGAGGGTCGTCGTCCAGCTTGGCCAGGGCGGCCGCCGCCGCCTCCTGAGCGGCTGAGATGATTTCCGCAACCGCTCCATCAAGAGCCGGACCGTCAGGCAACAGCGATTGCTGCTGGTGGTGCTGGACCGAGCGTCCCTGGTGCTCACAGATGTCGTCTAGTCCCACTGCTCCGCTGACGACCTCGGCAAGGTCCTCCAGCACCGGCTGGGAGATGCCAACGATGGCGTCGAAGCCACCGATCGTGTCGCGAAGCTTCTTGTAGACCTTTGCCTCGACTGTCTGGTCGTAGAAGAAGTTCGTGATGTACACATGCTCGTGTCCGCCGATGCGGTCGACGCGGCCGATTCGCTGCTCGACCCTGGTGAAGTTCCACGGCATGTCCCAGTTCACGAGCCAGCCGCAGGTTTGCAGGTTGAGACCTTCGGCGAGGGTGTCGGTGCCGACGAGGATGTGCGGCTCGGACGATCGGAATCGGTCTTTGACCTGATCCTTGGTGAGCTCGATCCAGCTCTTCGAAGAGGGATCCCACAGCGTTCCGCCGGCGCTCGAGTAGCCGATGACTCGGCCGGAGTAGGTCGTGTTCAGGCGGTCACGCACGTAGCGCATGGTGTCGGCGTACTGGGTGAAGATCAGGGCGGACGAGTGACCGTGAACCTCGAACGCGGTCTTCAGGGAATCACGGAGCCAGAACATCTTCGACTCGTCACCGGCTGCGTGTTCGGAGAGATCCGACACCAGTTCCTGCAGCGTGAGGAGTTCATCGTCCGTGGCTGCCGCTTTGACAGCGGCATCGATCTCCGCGTCCTCGTCACCGCCATCATCGATGGTGTCGTCCTCTCCGAAGAGGCGGCCGGCACGGTAGTCCTCGTCCTCGAGTGCCTCGACACGCCGGCGGAGCGACTCCGCGATGGCATGGAACGAAGAGGTAAGGCGCCGGCGGTACACCGTGAGAATGAACCCCAGAGCGTTCTGCTCTTTGCCGCCGAGCTGCTCCGCTTGGTCGTACTTGGTGAGGATGTACTGCTGGACGCGGCAGTAGAGGGCCTCCTCCTTGGAAGTCATCCGCTCGATGATGTCCTCGGGATGGCGCGTCGGGATCGTGGCCTCCTGGGGCCACAGGCCCTGCTCCCGGTAGGCGCGCAAGGTCTGCCGGGTGTTCCGGAACACGCGGTCACGCATCGGGTTGTTCGCTTGCAGCCAAGCCCCGACCAAGGCTTGCGTGTCGCCATCGTCGACGAAGGTCTGGCGGATCTGCGCCAGCGGACCAGTGCTCCCCCCGCCGGGAGCGAACTTCTTCCGCAGGTCCACCCGGCCGCCTCGCGTGAGGAGGGCCCGTTCGCTGGCTGGGAGTTCCCTTGCCCGACTCGCGATCAACGCATTGACGGCTGGGTGCTCGACGGCCTCGGGGTCGCTGAAGTGGTGTTGAACTAGCGAGGCGACGTACGGCAGCGTACGGCTCGTCCAGTCACCGCCGATGTTGGTGAAGTACTTGGTGAACGCGTCCGCCGACTCCGCCCATCCTTCAGGCAGGCCGAAGAGCTCGATGAGGTCCCAGGCTTCGTGCGGGTGCATCTGCATCGGCGTCGCCGATGCGAGGTACAGGGCGTCGTACGAACCGGCGTCGCGCATTCGTTGGAGAAGGCGAAGGAGGGTGTTCGGTGTGCCGGTTGCCTTGCCCTCCTTCCTGCGGGCGTGGTGCGCCTCGTCAACCACCACCACATCCCAGTGCTGCGCACAGATCGGCTCGAGGTTCGTCGTGCGTCGAGCGAGGTGCGAAGTGACAAGCGTGACCGGACGATCGGTCGACCATGGATCGCCCGGCGCGGCCGGACTCGTTCGGCCGTCTGGGTGAATCCACTGCCCGCTCCCCCACCGGGGCACATCGAGGTTCATCAGATCGACGAGCTCGTCCTGCCACTGGGAGATGACGGCGGCCGGAGGCAAGATCAAGGCCCGCTGTGCAGCACCGGACAGAAGGAGCTCTCGAAGGGTAAGACCGACCTCGATTGTCTTGCCGAGACCGACCTCATCCCCGAAGAGGTAGGAGCGTGGAAACGTTTGCACCGCGCGCTCGATGGTTGCCGACTGGTGCGGATATGGCGTCGCCACACCCGACAGCGCCGCCGTGAACGGGTGCCGCTTCGGCGCCTCGCGGATGGCGGCGAGCTCCTCGTAGTCGGCGACGTTGACGGGCTCAACCTCGTCAGGATTGTCCCCCTCTGCCGCAGAGTCGTCGAGCCAGGCGGTGTCGGGCAGATCGATCGGGGCGAGCTTGAGGAGCTTCTGTTCGACCGCGTCGTCTATCGAGACGATGAGCCACTTGCCGGCGACGGGTCCGGTGGCGTTCCAGAACTCGTCGAACTGGTCGACGATGGGCTGGCCGTTGTCCTCCCACGCCTCGGCTCGCCAGCTGCGGAACACGGAGAACGACTCGCCGTTGCCGTGGTCGCCAAGGCCGTGAACCGTTTCGTTTGCAGATCCATCGAAAGCGACCTGGTTGCCGTGGCCGTCCTCGAAGACCCCGAACTTGTGATGGAAGTAGCGGGAGGTCTCAGCCTGGGGAATGGGCTTGCCGTTCTTGGCGAGTAGGCCGACCTTCATCTCGAGCCGACCCTGGGTCAGGAGCCAGGCGAGGAGGCCGCGGCGGAGTTCGTCGGCTTCGCTCAGCTCGTCCCAGAAGTCGGTCTTGAGGATTCGGGCGTTGACGACCTCGACGAGATCGCCAGGTGTGCCGATGGCTTCGACGTCGCTGTCAGTGAGCTGGCCGCCAACAATCAGGCGGACCTTGCCTTCAGGTCGATGGACGAATGCGGAAAGTCCTCGAGCGAGCAGGCCGAGAGACCCAGAAGTGAAGTAGCCAGAGACCCGGTCGTAGCGAGTGGCTCGGGAGAGGAGCGGCACGTAGAAGTTGGCGACCACGTTGTCGCTGTCCCTGTACCTCCCCTTCAGATCGTGGAGATCGAGGAAGATGCCAGGTTCGTCCTGCTCAGTCGACATCGAAGAGGCGGCCGCTGTCGGGTTCCTCGGGGATCTCGACAGCGGCGGACAGGTAAGTCGAGGCGAGCTTGTCGAGCCACTCGGCTTCGGGTCGGGTGAAGGCGCCCTTCTTCTTCGTACGGGGGATGGCGTTGATCGCTGCCTGCACGAGCGCCGTGAACTTGGGGTCCGTCGTCATGCTCGCCCGATCCATGGCGGCCTTCGCTGTGGCGAGCCCGGATGACTCTGCGATGGCAAGGATGGCCCAGAGCCGATCGATCATGGCGCCGGCCTTGGGGTCGAGGGTCTTGGTCTCGACGGTCTGTTTCATCCGCTCCTGCGGCGAGCGGAGAGTGACGGTGCCCGTCTTCTTGGAAGCGACCCCGGCCTTGACGAGGTCGTCGATGTCGGAGCCCGCGCAGGCGACCGCGAGCTTGCGGGCGTCGTCGTACGGGAACTCGGCGGCCTTGAACGTGTTCCACGCGAACAGAACGAAGTCAGTGGACGGGTCGAACTGGATGTCCTTACCGACCAGAGCTCGGCGTTCTGCTGCGAGCAGCTCTTCCCGGGCGATGTCAAGGGCTTCCTCAGGTCGGAGCCTTCGGGCATTCCCTGACTCGTCCGCCTCGGAGGAGAGGACTGGCCAGTGCTCGGAGATCACCGACAACACAGGTCCGTACGACGACAGAAGCAGATCCACACCATTGATCCCGTCGGCGGAGAACCTCTTCACCGCGTCCCTAGCGGCTGCGCGGACGCCTGGGAGCAAGTCATCGAAGAAGACTCCGCTTCCGTCACCCCGAATCCGCTTACGACAGATCAGCATGATTGTGGACTCAGCAGAGTTCTTACGAGCGATGTGGAGTGAGGTGACCGGCTCGGTGTTCACTGGCCAAGATGCCTCGACCTGAAATCCTGCCTCCATCAACGCCATCCCGAGCGTGTCCCACGCCTCGGCCTTCTTGTGGGTGAACATCACAGTGAGCACGCCGTCCTGGCTCAGGACGCGGCTCGCCTCAACGAAGATCCCTTGCATCTTGGACTCGTAATCGAGTGCGGCCAGTTCCTTCTTACGCTTTCCGGTGTGAGCGAACCGAGCCACGTTGGCGACAGCTTCGGATGCCGTGTCAGCGAGCCCTCCCGGCACGATGTCCTTCCAAATGGATCCGAGAGTGTGTTGCTCCCACACTCCGAAGAAGTCAGAGAGCTCTGCGTACATCACGTTCTCGTAGTAAGGCGGGTCGACGCAGACGAGATCAACACTTCCCGTCTCAACGTCCAATGCGGCGCCGGGGCCTTGGAGAATCGTGACGTCGGCGACGGGCGGTGTCGGCCCACCAACCTCGACGTCATACGCGATCCGGGCGCCCGAGGGCTCGAGCATTCCACAGATGCCTCCATACGCTCGGAGCAACTGTCTCAATGTCCAATCCCACAGGCTGTAGCCGGCATCGAACTCGGCAAACGTCCACTTGAACGCGAGGTTGTGGGTATCAAAAACCGAGCGAATCTTGTTGACGCCCTTGTCCCATGAGGAGAGCCGGGCATTCCAGTTCAGAGCCTTTCCTTGCATCAACGCCAAGAGAGCGGCCGTCCTGCCACCAAGATCCTCTCCGAGCTCGGCCTTGAGCTCATCACGGAGCTTGCGCCACTCCTCCACGAAGATCGCATGGCAGGCGAGTTGACGGTCCGTGAATAGATCTTGCCAGCGGATGATTCCGACCTTGAGCGGTTCGGCCGTCTTATTGCCCTGCGGAATCATCTCGGTCGGAATAACGTTCGTACTCTCCCACTCCAACCGATGCGACTCCACGAAGGCCCCGGCCGCTAGCGCCGCTGCTTGGTCCTCGGGAGTCGGGTTGCGATAGCTGCGAGCGTCGCCGTCTCTTTGAATGGCGACCGCATAGAGGACGGCAGACATCCGCCCGTCGCGCGCTTCCGTCTTGATGTACTCCCGGTCGATCGGTAGCCCATCCCAGATTGACGTCCCGATTCCGCCTGAGATGGTTCCAGCAGCGGCATCACGGTGATTGATCTCATCGCCGTGTCTGACCTCGAACTCCGGGCGGTCGAGCTCGGCTCCGTCTGTACTCTGAGTCCGGACTTCCACTGCAACGGTCTTGCCAGACAAGTACCAATCGGGAGCGAGCGGGGCGAGATTTCCCGTCCTAGGACAGGTGACGGCGTTGGCCCAGATGTAGCCAACCACCGTCTCTCCCGGCGCTGGCTTCGCGAAGAGCGGCTTCAGTCGCGTCGAACACCTCTCAACGAGGATGGCTCCCCAGCGTTCAAGGTGGCCAAGAACGGTCGCGCCATCCTGAGCCGGTGTCTCGACACTCGCACGAAGGATCGCAGCAGCGACCTGATTGAGGTCATTCCCGACCGCAGGTAGCCGGTATCGGGCCGCAGTAAATGGGATGGTCCCTCCGCCGGCAGTCGGATCCAGCACAACGGGCGATTTCCCCCAGTGCCACTCGAGTACGCGATGAAGAACGCGGAGGTCCGAGGCCGATGGCCCGGTCTTGAAGGTCCGTGGGTGGCCGTAGGGGTTCTTGATCTTCTGTCCGTCGGCCTTCGCAGCGACATACTTCTTGTAGGCAGTCACGACATCTGTGTCGGTCCCGGTCAACCGCAGGAACCAACTCTGATAGGCGCTCCTCGACGCGAAGTTTCGGTCGTCCTCCATGAAGCCTGCGAGGTCCGATGACCAGGGGGGCAAGAGGCTTGCCAGGACAACACCGCTAGTCGCCGCCAGCGGACGACGTGCCCACCACACGTGCAGGGCGAAGAGAGGCGGGAGGTCGGAGAAGACGTTCCGCTCGCGGATCGACTCAACGCCGAGTTCCTCGATCGGAAGCCAATCCTCGATTAGCACGCGGCGCCTCTCGACGCTGTCTGCAGTCATCGCTTGAGCTGCTTCAGCGTCCATTAGGCGGTGACTCCAGTTCGGTGGTCGTCGGCGAGGAGGATTCGCAACGCCCGTAGTGCCCGTGCGCCGGACTCAGGCTGGCTCGTCTTCGCGTGCCAGTAATACGTCTCTTCGTCACTCATTGCGGAAATGCCGTTCAGGACAGCGTGGGCCCGGTTCGATCGGCGAAGCGGCGCGGCAGCATGGATACCGAGGGCGAGGCGGACACCGGCAGCCTCCGCGAGCGGGATGGGCTTGCGCCGGGTGACCGAGAGAACCGTGGGCTTGTGCCCCGAGTCGCGGAGCGCAGAGTTGATGGTCGGGAGGTATCGGGTGATCTCCTCGGGCTTCACCGATGCGACCGTCTCTGTGTCGTCGCCAACAGTCTGACGGACCTCGATGCCGACAGACTCGGGACCTGTCGAGATGACGACGAGGTCGTATCGACGGGTCCGGGGGGAGCTGAAGAGAGGGACAGCAGTCACTTCGTACGCACCTCTGCGTTGAGGGTGACGTGACCCTGCACGTACGTCGGCGCGGCGTTGGCTAGCGGAGTGAACGCCGCTTCAGTCGGGAGCATCGGCTCGCCATCCTTGGGATGGAAGGTGATGTCGTACCGGGTGCAGATGATGCCGGTCGCGTGCTTGAGAACGTTGAAGATGTCGCCGAGTTGTTGGCGGACGGTGTTGTCGATCCCAACGTCCTCGAGCAGCACGTTGACCTCGCCGCCGGCAACCGTGGCCTGCACGTCCATGGCAAGGGTTGCTTCCCACTTCGGCGCGAGGGGCTGGAGGTCGAGCAGGCTCTGCGCGTCCGACAGTCCCGCGCCGGCGCCGAGCCCAACGCCCAAGGTCAAGCGGGACACACCCTCCGGCTGGCCGAACTCAGCGACGGCGTCGGTGAGGTTGGTGAACACGGCGGCCGGTGCGCCGGTGAAGTTCAACTCGTGGACGGTCTTCTTCTTCGAGGTCTGCCCCTTCACACCAGCGGCGGACGCCGCCTGTCGAGTAGCGAACACGACTTTGGTGTGGGGTTCCTTCTCGATCTGGGCCGGGGTCATCTGCACGGCGTCGGAGTTCATAGGCCCGACGACGAGGACGAGGTCGGAGGTCGGGCCGTCAGCGATACGGGTGAGGAAGGGAAGCAGGTCCTTCTTCTGGGGGCGCTTGCCGAGTCGGTCCTCGAGCGCGTCGTAGAGGCCGTCACCTTCGAGCGAGCCGCCAGCGTCCTTGAGAACGGCGATGATGTCGGCGGCGCTCAGGGTCTTGGCAAGGATGCCGTCCTTCTCGGCCTCGGCTTGGGTGTAGAGGTACCGGTCGCCGTCGAACTGAACGGCCGGCGGGGCGTCCGAGGAGGTGTACGACTTCTGAGCGAGGGCGTCGTAATAGACCCACCCGTCATTCTTGATGCCGTTCTTGATCGCCTCGGCGAGGCGCAGAGTGTCGACAGGGATCTCGAGGGACGGATCGAACCAGAAGTGGGCCAGTACGTCCGCCGTGGTGATCCGGGGCTGGGCACCCATCACCTTCTGCTGGATGACATTCCAGGCGAGCGCGCCGGCGGCGGCGTCCTTGACCTTGGCGACGTCACGCAGCTGACCGAGGATCACCTCGGTCTGCTTCGGCTTCACGGTCCCCTTGTCAGCTGGGGACAAGGCGACGTGACCGAGGTTGTCGGTGATCTTCGCATTGCTCGGGTAGTACAGGTGGCTGTACGCCTTCGAGATCGCGACGCGAACTTCGAGGACGTACTCCTCCTTCATTTTCTGGACCTTCTTGATGACATCCGGACCGAGCTCGGCCTGACGGTCGTCGGAGTCGATGATCGCCTCGGCAGCGAGGAAGCGCTTGACGGCGGACTTGAGCGGTTCGATCTCGTCGCCGTCCGGGCACAGGAACACGAGGCCGTTGCGGTTGCGTCGAGGCCCGCCAGCCTGACCGGCCTTCGTGGCGATCTCCACAACCTTCGACGGTGCGGGCAACGGATCCGTCTTGTCGGGGTAGACCGAGGAGTCCTGGTGGTCGAAGACGACCATCTGGAGGCTCTGGGCGTCCTCGACGCCGGCGTAGCTGTCGGGGTCGTGAACGAGGGTGATGCCGTTGGAGGAGGCGAAGGCCTGGCCGACCTTGTTGGTGACCTCCTGGTTGACGTACGGGGCCGGCAGGTTCTGGGCCTCGTCCTGGATGATCTTGTTGACGTTCGGCTCGACCCGGAACGTCCAACGGATCCCGTCGGTGTTCAGGTACCACGCTGAGCTGGTGAGGGCTTCGAGGGACTCGGTGTACTGCTCGGGCTGCTCGCCGGGCCGCAGCGAGCCGAGAAGCACCTCATTCGTCGCAGCACCGGCGCCGGCGACCTGGGCGAGAGAATGCAGGAAGGTGGTGGTAGCGGCTCGCATCGCGAAGGGTTGGGTGGAGCCGCGGTGGTCGTCAACGTCGACGGCGTGGCTGTCGGCACCGGACACGTCGGCTTGTGCGACCTGCTTGAACTTCGGCCGGTCGAGCTTGGAGGTGAGCTCTTCGAGCACGTTGTCGTGGCCGAGCTCGACGTCGGCAACGTTGAGGACCGGGCTGACGGTGGTGCCGGTCTGCCAGGTCCGGTGCAGCGACATCGCCAGGAGACGGAGGGCACCGCGAGTGCGCTGGAAGTTGGGGATGGTGGACAGCCGCTTGTCGAGGACGCGGATGAGCTCGGGGTGGAACGGGTACGTCCGGACCATCGCCGCTTCGTACTCGGCCCCCTTGGTGGCCTCGCCCGGCATCGGGTTTCCCTGCTCTGCGAGCGCTTGGTACAGGGCGCGATGCTCGGCGGCCACGGAGGCAGCAACCTTGTCGTCACCGACAGTCTCGAAGAGCCGCCGGCGGAGGATGGCGGCGATCTCGGTGTCCTCTGCGGGGACGACGACTGCTGCCTGACGGCTGGTGACGGAACCGACCTCGGCGAGCGCGTCGGTGAGGAACTGCTGAGCCGACTGGGTCTCCTTGGCATAGGCGTCGGTGTCGCCTGCCAGGGAGATGACGACCACCAGGTCGGTTCCGGATGCGGCGAGGTGAAAGAGGTTCTTGAAGAAGGCCGGGATCTGCTTGGAGAGCCGGCGGACGGACTCGTTGTTCGACTCGCCGATGACCCGAAGATGGTGGGCGAGCTCGTCGATGACCACGATGGACTTTGAGCCCTTGAGCGCGGCTCGGAGTGTCTCGGTCGACGGCGGGTTGCCGTCCTCGTCGGACTTCTTTGTTGCCTCCCACACGTCGTCGCCGAGCGATGCACACACGGCACCCCAGAGCGTCTTGGTCTGGTGGCCGTTGACCTTCAATCCGTTGGAGGGGTCGAGTGACTCGCCGACCACCGCGGCCAGCCGAATGCCGTCCGGGATCTTTGACTCGTCGAAGCCGTCGAGGAAGAACTCCTTGCCAGGACGAGCGCCCTTGGCGAGGTGATAGAGCCCGATGAGCCCATGCGTCTTGCCGCCGCCGAAGGACGTCTGAGACAGCACGACGGGCTTCTCGGACCCTGCGATCTTCTGGCCAGAGAGCCTCCCAAGCACCCCAGAAAAGAGGCCCTTCATGCCCTCTGTGGGGTACGTGAGCGAGAAGAATCGGTCGGCGTCGCCGTAGTTCTTGTTGGAGTCGGGGTCGAAGACGACTTGCTCGAGCTTGGCCGCGAACTCCGAGACATCGGTCGCCCCGTTGAGGACGTCCTGCCGCGGGGTACATGTCTTCAGAATCGAGTCAGCCATCGGTCTCCTCCGCCTCGCTCCCCCAACGGCAGCGCGTTCCTGGTGCAGTCTCCCTCATCTGAGGCGTGTGGTTCCGTACCAACGGGTCGTGACCGGGTCGACTCCTGCCTCGGACTCAGTCCGCGCCCGACAGGCGACCGTAGACGTCTCGGCCAGATTCGATCTGGGCCCGGGTGCGGTAGTCGGTCGGGTAAGGCGTATGCACAAATCCGACGATCAGATCCAGCTCGACGTCGGCCTTGATGGCGTCGTCGTACTCAAGGAATCCCCCGATCCCGCACAAGGGCCTGGGCTCGTGTTCGGAGGTAGACCCAGCGAGCGTGAGCTCGAAGGCGAACGGCGGATAGGCGAGTGCGACGATCCACCGCCATGCGGCCCGTTCGAAGTCTACGACGAGTGTTGGGCCAGCGTGCCGCGCCGCTACGGGTGCGCAGAGACCCATCTCGAGACTGAGGCCGTCAGGAAGCGCGCATGGGGCGCCATCGAGCAGTGTTGCCTGCAGTCCGGGGTAGAGGGCCGTGACCGGCCACGGCCCGGCCAACGACACCATCATCGAGAGCACCTGCCGAGCGAACATCGCCGGGCGACAACCCGAGAATTCAACTCGAACAAGAGGTGTGACGAGCTCAGCGTCCATGACCTCGACCGGCCGGAGGTCCTCGACGAACAGCTTGGCGGCCATACCGCACCACCGTCCGTACTCCGTTGCAAGGCGGCCCGTGCGGCTGTTGCAGGTTCGACAGAGCACCCAGCCGAAACTCCCTCCCTGCTCATGGCTGCCGCCGGCGAGGTCGTCGAGGGAGTCGCGCTCCAGCCAGTCAGAGAAGCTGTGTGCGTAGTGCTTCCCGGTGTTGCCGGCGGTGCGAGGCGGAATGTGCTCGCGGGACAGGTCACCGCTGGATCCACAGATACGACAAGACACGTCGCCGGGCGGCCTGACCCGTGGCATGAGTTCGCCGGAAGCCTCGAGCACACCGTCCGGGACGGCTGCAAGCGCCTCGTTCGCAACCGCTGTAACGGCATCAACGTCCAGGTCGGCCCCGTCGTTTGCGACGAACACCCAGTTGTCGAGACGGTCCTCACCCATCACGCCATCCTTGCTCGTCGCTCGGCCCCATTCAGCCGAGTAGGACGAAACCGCGGCTTCGCCTTGAGCCACGCCGGCGGCAGGTTGCCGTGGAAGAGCAGCACCGAGCCGGCCGGGCCGGTCGGGGCGACCAGGCCGCCCTGGTCGGCCAGGCGGCGCACCGTCTCGCGGTCCAGGGTCCAGAGCGGATAGCTCGTGGTCTCCAGGTCGTGGCCCGCTTCCAG
>JBHIXO010000009.1:0-35696 GCA_041984725.1 Acidimicrobiales bacterium
CCTCCTCGACCTCCTCGGGGAACACCTTCTCGCCGCCGGTGTTGATGCACACCGAGCCCCGGCCGAGCAACGTGATGGTGCCGTCGGCCTCGACGGTGGCGAAGTCGCCGGGGCACGAGTAGCGCTGGCCGTCGACGACCAGGAAGGTCTTGGCCGTCTTCTCCTCGTCCTTGTAGTAGCCGAGCGGTTGGCGACCGCCGACGGCGAGCCGGCCGATCTGGCCCGACCCCGCCTCGACCGGTCGGTTGTCCTCGTCGATGACGATGGTCTCGGGGCTCAGCTCGAAGCGGGCGGTCTTGGCGGTCTGGCCGCCACCCGAGACGGACTGGCCCATGCCGAGCGCCTCCGACGACGAGAACGCGTCGAGGAGGAGCATCGACGGGTGGTGCGCCAGGAGGCGGGTCTTGGTCTCCTGGCTCCACATGACGCCCGACGACACCAGCCCCACGAGGCTGGCCAGGTTCCACCGGCCGGGGTGCTCGTCGAGGGTGCGCAGGATGGGCTTGGCGAAGGCGTCGCCCACGATCGCGGAGGTGTTGACCCCCTCGCGCTCGATGGCGTCGAGGAACTCGACCGGGTCGAAGGTGCGGCCGGTGAGCGTGACGATCGAGCCACCGCCGCAGAAGGTGGACAGGCCCGGGAAGTTGCCGGTGCCGTGCATCTGCGGACACGCGGGCAGGAAGCGGGCGCCGGGGGCGGCGAGGCGCTCGGGGAGGATCGACAGGTCGGCCTCCTCGGGGAACGGCGCGCCGAGCGACGCGGTGAGCTTCACGACGAGGTCGTCCTGACGCCACATCACGCCCTTGGGCATGCCGGTGGTGCCGCCGGTGTAGAGCATGTTCAGGTCGTCGCCGGTGCGACCCCACGACGGCGCCACGCGGCCGGCGCCGCTCCCGGCGACCTGCTCGTACGGGGTCGCCCAGTCGGGGCACGCGCCGGAACCGTCGTCGACCCACAGCCAGCAGCGGACCTTCGGCAGCTGCTCCCGGATCGGGTCGATCGTGTCGACGAAGGATCCGTGGAACACGACGGCGCCCGCGTCGGCGTTGTCCCACAGGTAGAGGAGCTCGTCGGCGGTGTAGCGGTAGTTGGTGTTGACCGGGACGAACGCACCCTTGAACGCGGCGTACATCGACTCCATGTACTCGGGGCCGTTGTAGAGGTACTGGGCCACCGCCTGCTGGCGCTCGAGGCCGGCGTCGAGGAGGTGCCGGGCGATGCCGTCGGCCCGGGCGTCGACCTCCTTCCAGGTCCGGTGCAGGTCGCCGTGGATCAGGCACGGGGCGTCCGGCAGCTGGTCGGCCACCGTCTCCCAGATGTCGGCGAAGTTCCAGTTGCCCATGGTCGGGTCCCCCTGTGCGTGCATGTCGTCGGGCCGGCGCCGGTTCGGCGTGGCATGGTGGGCCCGATGTCGGACGATGGCCAACAGGCGGGCAGTGGGGCACTCTACGCAGCCGTCAACGTGGTGCTCACGGGCTTCATGGGCACGGGCAAGTCGACGGTCGGCCGGCTGCTGGCCCGACGGCTCGGGTACGAGTTCGTCGACACCGATCACGTGATCGAGTCCCGCCACGGCCCGATCGGCGAGATCTTCGCCACCGAGGGCGAATCGGCCTTCCGCGCCATCGAGCGCGCCGTCGCGGCCGAGCTCGGCGAGCGCACCGGCCTGGTCATCGCCACCGGGGGCCGGCTGTTGCTCGACCCGGCCAACGAGACCGCGCTGCTCGCCACCGGGCGCGCCTTCTGCCTGGTGGCGCCGCCCGACGAGATCGTCGCCCGCGTGGTCGACGACCAGGGCCGGATCGGCCGGCCGCTCCTCGACGTCGAGGACCCCGCGTCCCGCGTGCGCGAGCTGCTCGCCGAGCGGGCCGCCGGCTACGGCCGCTTCGAGGCCGTGGAGACGTCCGGACGGTCGCCGGGCGACGTCGTCGACGACATCGTCGCCCGCCTCGGCACCGGGTGACGGAGGTCCCTGGCCGGCCGTCCCGCCCTGGGCCATCATCGTGGCCGTGCCCGTGCAGCGGATCCTGGTCGGCGTCGACGGCTCTCGGACGAGTCAGGACGCGCTCGCGTGGGCGGTCGACCTGGCCGCCGCGTGCGGCGCCGAGGTGGTCGCGGTCCACGCCGTCGGACTCCTCGAGTCGATCGGCGGCGACCCGGTGCCCAGCAACCAGCACCGCGACGAGATCGCCCGCATGTTCGAGGACGTCTGGTGCTCACCGCTCCAGGAGCGACCCCACGTCGCGTCGCGGACGCTGTTGGAGGACGGGCCGCCCACCATGGTCCTGCTTCGCGTGGCGGCAGCGGAGGAGGTCGATCTGCTCGTCGTCGGCAGCCGGGGCGCGGGCGGCTTCCCCGACCTCCTGCTCGGCAGCACCAGCACCGGACTCGCCCAACACGCGCCCGTCCCCGTGACGATCGTCCCGGCCGCCGAGCGGCGCGGCGGCGCCGACGAGGTCCGGTAGCGACGGTCTGCCAGGCTCGGGGCGATGACCTCCGACGCCGACCGTTCCATCGCCGAGGACGCCGGACTCGACGTCGGCGAGCCCGCGACCACCGCGGCGGGCGTGGGTGGCGTGGTGCACGGTCTCGCCCCGGTCGTGCGTCAGGTCGGTGTGCGTCGCGGTTGGCGTCTGCTGCGCGACCTCAACCAGTCGGGCGGGTTCGACTGCCCGG
Organism: Acidimicrobiales bacterium; assembly: GCA_041984725.1. Taxonomy (GTDB): domain Bacteria; phylum Actinomycetota; class Acidimicrobiia; order Acidimicrobiales; family Salinilacustritrichaceae; genus Salinilacustrithrix. Next base: position 2,677 of record JBHIXO010000009.1, read on the forward strand.
GCTGCGCCTGGCCCGATCCCGACGACGCCTCGCACGCCGAGTTCTGCGAGAACGGCGCCAAGGCCGTGGCCGAGGAGGCGACGAAACGCCGGGTCGACGCGGCCTTCTTCGCAGCCCATCCCGTCGGTGACCTCGCGGCGCGCACCGACCACTGGCTCGGCCGCCAGGGCCGCCTCACCCAGCCGATGCACCGGGCTCCCGGGGCGACGCACTACGAACCGATCGGGTGGGACGAGGCGTTCGCCGTCGTCGCCCGCCACCTCCGGGCGACCGACCCCGACCGCGCCGTCTTCTACACGTCGGGGCGAACCAGCAACGAGGCCGCGTTCCTGTACCAGCTGTTCGTCCGCAGCTACGGGACGAACAACCTGCCCGACTGCTCCAACATGTGCCACGAGTCGTCGGGCAGCGCGCTCGGGGAGACGATCGGGATCGGCAAGGGCAGCGTCCGCCTCGACGACTTCGACCACGCCGACGTCATCGTCGTCGTCGGGCAGAACCCGGGCACCAACCACCCGCGCATGCTGACCGCGCTCGAACGGGCCAAGGAGCGCGGCGCCACCATCGTCGCCGTCAACCCGCTGCCCGAGGCCGGACTCCTCGGCTTCCGCAACCCCCAACGGGTGCGGGGAGTCGTCGGCCGGGGCTCGTCGCTGGCCGACCACTTCCTGCAGATCCGCACCGGCGGCGACCACGCGCTGTTCCAACTGGTCAACGCCGCGCTGGTGGAACGCGACGCGGTCGATCACGCCTTCGTCGCCGACCACTGCGAGGGCTACGACGAACTCGCCGGGGCGCTGGAGGCGGTCGACCGCGAACGCCTGCTCGCCGCCACCGGCCTGGAGGCCGACGAGGTCGCCGGGCTCGTCGACCTGCTCGCCGGCACCGACCGCATCATCGTGTGCTGGGCGATGGGGCTCACCCAGCACCGGCACGCGGTCCCGACGATCCGCGAAGTCGTGAACACCGTGCTGCTGCGCGGGGCGATCGGTCGGCCGGGCGCCGGCCTGTGCCCGGTGCGGGGGCACTCCAACGTGCAGGGCGATCGCACGATGGGCATCTGGGAGAAGCCACCGGCGGCGTTCCTCGACGCCCTCGACGCCGAGTTCGGCATCGCCTCCCCGCGGGCGCACGGACACGACACCGTCGCCGCCATCGAGGCGATGGAGCGGGGCGAGGTCGACGTCTTCCTCGCCGTCGGCGGGAACTTCGTGGCGGCGGCGCCGGACACCGACCGCACCATCGCGGCCGTGCAGCGGTGCCGCCTCACGGTGCAGGTCTCGACGAAGCTCAACCGCTCGCACACGGCCGTGGGTGACGAGGCGCTGATCCTGCCCTGCCTCGGCCGGACCGAGGTCGACCGCACCGGCGGCCTCGTCCAGTACGTCACCGTCGAGGACTCGATGGGCGAGGTCCACGGCAGTTGGGGGTCGGTCGAGCCGGCGTCACCTGCGTTGCGCAGCGAGGTCGCCATCGTCTGCGGGCTCGCCCAGGCGACCCTTCCCGCATCGCCGGTCCCGTGGGCGTCGTTCCCCACCGACTACGCCCGCATCCGGGCCCACATCGAACGGGTGGTGCCCGGCTTCGACCGCTTCGAGGAACGGGTCCGCGACGGCGGGCGGTTCGCACTCCCCCACCCGCCGCGCGACGAGCGCCGGTTCGCCACGCCGTCCGGGCGGGCGCACCTCACGGTCAACCCGTGCGCACCGCTCGAGATCCCCGAGGGCCGACTGCTCCTCCAGACGCTGCGGTCGCACGACCAGTACAACACCACCATCTACGGGATGGACGACCGCTACCGAGGCATCAGCGACGGCCGGCGCGTGGTGTTCTGCCACGCCGACGACCTGGCCGACCTCGGGTTCGCCGACGGCGACGTGGTCGACCTCGTGAGCGAGTGGACCGACGGGATCGACCGCCGGGCGCCGGCCTTCCGGATCGTCGAGTACCCGATCGCCCGGCGGACCGCCGCCGCCTACTTCCCCGAGGCCAACGCCCTCGTGCCGCTCGGCTCGGTGGCCGAGACGTCGAACACGCCGACGTCGAAGTCGGTGATCGTCCGGCTCGAACGCCGCTGACCGGCGACCATCAACGCTGGCCCGCCCGGGCGACGAGGACCGCGAGGTCGCGGTCGGCGTAGCGGTGGTGCCACCACTCCTCGTTCAGGACCACGCGGATGCAGTCGCCGACCGTCGCCGTGCCGCCGTTGGGGCTGTCGACCTCCCGGGCCAGCGACTCCTCGGTGCCGGCGTCGAGGAGGTCGTCGACGAACCCGGTGCGCTCGGCGCGGACGGCGAGCACCTCGTCGAGGCTCGGGGTCGCGTCGAGGTCGAGGGGCGCCCGCTCCTCGGGCGGCGCACTCCCGTAGGGCCAGCCGAGCGGGTGGAACGGGTCGGCGTGGCCGAGGACGGGTCCGGTGATCCAGCGGTCGGCGGCGAACACGAGGTGGCGCAGGGTCTGCAGGAACGAGAACTCGTCGTCGACCGACTCGTCGAGCGCGGCCGGTGGCAGGGACCGGGCCGTGTCGAGCGTCGCGTCGGCGGTGCGACGCAGCGCAGCCCACCCGCGCCGGAGTCCGTCGACGTCTGTGGACCGCAGGTCGACGAGCTCGGGGTGACGCCGCTCGAGCTCGGACCGCACATAGCCCGCGACCTCGATCCCGTTGACCACGAGCGAGACCACGTTGCCCGAGACGTCGAGGCCCTCGACCCAGGCGCCCCGCACCGTGGTGCCGACGAGGAACGCGCCGTGCACGCGGGCCCCGGTGAGGTCGAGTTCCTCGAACCGGGCGCCGCGCAGGTCGCGCATCTCGTCGGCCACCGGCCCGGTCTACCGCTCCCGACGGGCTCCGGGGTCCGAGAACTTCCGGCGAGATCGTTGCCACATTCTTCGAGCACGGTAGGAGGCGCCGTTCGACGTGCTGACTACCGTTCGCCGATCGCTCACGGTGAGCGTTCAGAGGGACACTCTCAGGAGTCTTCATGTCTTGGACCACCCGCTTCCTGGCCGGCGTCCTCACCGCCGGCCTCCTGCTCGGCGCCTGTGGCGACGACGACGACTCGACGGAGGCGACCGCCGCCGGTGAGACGAGCGCGCAGACGGACGAGTCGACCTCGACCACCGCTCCCGCCGCGGACGAGACGACCGACACCACGCCTGCGGAGTCGACGACCACCGCGGCCCCGGCCGAGAACGCGAGCGCGGACGCCGCCGCGGCCACCACGACCACCGCCGCCGCATCGACCGGTGCGACCACGACGACGGCGCCGACCCCGCCCCCGGTCGTCGACAACGGCCGCACCCTGACCGAGGCCGACGCCGGCACGATGACCAACGAGGTCGCACCGGGCGAGCGGTTCCGGATCGTGCTGCCGTCGAACGGGTCGACCGGCTACCACTGGGAACTCGTGGGCATCACCCCGGACGGCTTCGTGACGTTCGAGGACATGGTCGTCGAGGAGGGCGCCACCGCCGAGGACGGCACCCCGCTCGTCGGTGCAGGCGGGACGACCACCTTCACCTTCGTCGCCGGCGCCTCGGGCAGCGGCAGCATCTCGCTCGAGAACATCCCGCCGGGCGGCGAGGCCGGCGGGCCCAACGAGCGGTACCCGTTCAACATCGACATCGTGGGCTGACCGGGCGGCGCCGGGCGCGACGTCTCCCCGACACGAACCGCTGGGTCGGCGTTCAGCCGTCGTCCACCCGGCGTCCCGGCGTCGTTCACCCGTCACGGCGACCATGCGCCGATGGCGCTCTCCCGTCGCTCGTTCCTGACCGCCACCGCCGGTGCGGCCGGTGCGCTGCTCGCCGGTGACGGTTGGCGGGGCGTCCTGGCCGAGCCGGCCCGGCGCGGCACCGGGTACGGACCGCTCGCGGGCCCGGACGCCAACGGGTTGATGCTGCCGGCGGGGTTCACGAGCCGGGTCGTCGCGGTGACCGACGACCCGGTCGGGCCGACCGACCACCGCTGGCACTGGGAGCCCGACGGCGGAGCCGTCTTCGCGATGGCCGACGGCGGCTGGGTCTACACGTCGAACAGCGAGGTCACGCCGGACAACCCCTACCCGCAGGGCTGGGGCGGTGCGGGGGCCATCCGGTTCGACGCCGCCGGCGAGATCGTCGACGCGTACCCGATCCTCGCGGGGAGCGACACGAACCCGATCTCGAACAACTGCGCCGGCGGCGCGACGCCGTGGGGCACCTGGCTCTCGTGCGAGGAACAGGGCCCGATCGGCCGGGTGTTCGAGTGCGAGGTCGGCGGCGCGGGCCAGGGCGTCGCCCGACCGCTCCTCGGCCTGCTCTCGCACGAGGCCGCCGCCGTCGACCCCCGCGACAACCGGGTGTACATGACCGAGGACTCGGGCGGCGACGACCTGCCCGGACGGTTGTCGTGGGGCCGCTTCTACCGATTCACGCCGCTGCCCGTCGATCTCGGCATCCCCGGCGCGAGCCCGCTCGCGGCCGGCACCCTCGACGTGCTCCAGGTCGACGGTGACCCGTACGACGGCACGACCGGACCCTGGCCCATCGGGTGGTCGACCCCCATCGACCCGCTCACGGCGACGGTCGACTCCCGGCTCGTCGGCGCCCCGTTCGACGGCGGCGAGGGCTGCTGGTTCGACGCCGGCGCCGTGTACTTCACCACCAAGGGCGACAACCGCGTCTGGCGACTCGACCTCGACCGGGCGCTCCTCGAGGTCCTGTACGACGACGACCACCTGACGGCGCCCGACGGCACGGTGGGCGACGGGGACTTCGTCCTCAGCGGCGTCGACAACATCACGGTCTCGCCCGGCGGCGAGGTGTTCGTCGCCGAGGACGGCGGCAACCTCGAGCTCGTGCTGCTCGAGGAGGTCGACGACGGGCGCTGGGAGGCGAGCCCGTTCCTGCGGATCGTGGGCCACGAGTCCGAGGTGACCGGGCCGGCGTTCACGCCGGACGGCACCCGCCTCTACTTCTCGTCCCAGCGCGGTCCGGCGAGCGACGTGAACCCGCGTCGGCTCGGCATGACCTTCGAGATCACCGGCCCGTTCCGGGGCGCGTCCCCGCCGGTGCCCGTCCCGACGACGAGCACGACCACGACCACGAGCACCACGGCGGGGACGGGCACCGCGACACCGGGCGCACCGGGGGGCGTGCTGCCGGCGACGGGCGGCGGCGGACTCGGACTCCCCGCGACGCTGGCGCTGGGTGGGGCGGCCCTGGGCGGCGCGGCCCTCGGGCTGCGCACCCGGCGGGACGCGACCTGAGTCAGAACTCGCCGTGCCGGCCGGCGCCGCCGGCGAAGCGCGACGCACCGGCGCGGGTCTCGCCGGCGCGGATCGGCACGAGCCCGTGGGTCACCTCGTTGGCGAGCGCGTCGGTGAGCCCGAGACCCCACTGCTCGTAGCTCGATCGGCGGTCGGTACGCAGGCACGTCTGTGGGAAGGCGACGAGCGAGTCCGCCAGCTCGAGCGCCTGCGCCAACGCCTCGCCCGGCGCGCACAGCCGGTTGGCCAGCCCGAACGCGAGCGCCTCGTCGCCGGCGACCGGGCGGCCGGTCAGGATCATGTCCAGGGCGCGGCTGTGGCCGATCAACCGCGGCAGCCGCACGGTGCCGCCGTCGACGAGCGGCACGCCCCATCGCCGGCAGTAGACCCCGAACACGGCGTCCTCGGCCGCCACCCGCAGGTCGCACCACAACGCGAGTTCGAGCCCGCCCGCGACGGCGTGGCCTTCCACGGCGGCGATCACCGGCTTCGACAGCAGGAGCCGGGTGCACCCGAGCGGGCCCGGCCGCGTCACGTCCTCGTCGACGCGGTTGCCCGTGCCCGAACTGATCGCCTTGAGGTCGGCCCCGGCGCAGAACGTGCCGCCGGCGCCGGTCAGCACGGCGACGTCGAGGTCGGGGTCGGCGTCGAACGCCGAGAACTCGTCGTGCAACGCCGTCGCGGTCGGGCCGTCGATCGCGTTGCGGACCTCGGGTCGGTCGACGGTCACGACGAGGACCCGGTCCCGGCGCTCGGTGCGGACGGTCGCCTCGGTCATCGGACTCTCCTCCTCGTCGGCTCCCGCCATTGTGGTCGCCGCACCCGCGTCCGACGTGGCGTCCGCCGACCGGACGCTCCCGGTCGGGCAGACTTCGGAGGTGTCGGCGATCGACATCCACGGGCTGGTCAAGACGTTCGGACCGACGCGGGCACTCGACGGGCTCGACCTCGTCGTCGGCACGGGTGAGGTGCACGGGGTCCTCGGCCCGAACGGCTCGGGGAAGTCGACGACCATCCGCATCCTGCTCGGACTCCTGCGCGCCGACGACGGCACGGCGTCGATGCTCGGCGGCGATCCGTGGCGCGATGCCGAGTCGCTCCACCGGCGCCTCGCGTACGTGCCGGGCGACGTCACGCTCTGGCCGACGCTCACCGGGGGCGAGGTCATCGACCTCCTCGGTCGCCTCCGGGGCGACCTCGACCCCCGACGCCGCGACGAGCTCGTCGACCGGTTCGAGCTCGACACGACGAAGAAGGCGCGGGCATACAGCAAGGGCAACCGGCAGAAGGTCGCGCTCGTCGCCGCCCTCGCCTCGGATGCCGAACTGCTGCTCCTCGACGAGCCCACCGCCGGGCTCGACCCGCTGATGGAGGCCGAGTTCCAGACCTGCGTGCGCGAGATGCGGGCCGACGGGCGCACGGTCCTGCTGTCGAGCCACATCCTCGCCGAGGTCGAGTCCCTGTGCGACCGGGTCACGATCATCCGGGCGGGCCGGACGGTCGAGTCGGGCACGCTCACCGAGCTCCGCCACCTCACCCGCACGGCGATCACGGCCGAGACCGACCGCCCGGCGACCGCGCTCGCCGACGAGCCCGGCGTCCACGGGTTCGACGCCCACGACCGTCGTGTCGAGTTCGCGGTCGACAACGAGCGGCTCGACCACGTCGTCGGCCGGCTCGCCGGGCTCGGTGTGCGCAGCCTGGTCGCGACGCCGCCGACGCTCGAGGAGCTGTTCCTGCGTCACTACCGCACGGACGACGACGCCGAGCCCCGGACCCCGTGAGGTCGCGCACGGCCGCGGGCTCGCTCGCGGGGGCGGGGACGATGGCGCGGCTCATCGCCCGACGGGACCGGTTGCGCCTTCTGATCTGGCTGGCGGCGATCGTCGCCGTGGTCGGCGGCGGCACCGCCGGCGTGGTCGGCCTCTATTCCGACGCCGAGCTGGCCGCCTACGCCGAGACGATCGACGGCAACACCGCGATCATCGCCTTCACCGGTCCGACCTACGACATCGGCACGCGCGGCGGCCGGGTGGCGTTCGAGATCAGCAGCCAGCTGTTCGTGGCGGTGGGGCTGCTCGCCGCACTGTCGATGACCCGCCACAACCGCGCCGAGGAGGAGAGCGGACGCGCCGAGCTGCTGCGGTCGCTGCCCCTCGGCCGCCACGCGACGCTGGTCGCGTCGTTCGCCGTCGCGACCGTGGCGAGCGCGGCGATCGGGCTGGGCGCGGCCGGGAGCCTCCTGGCGTCGGGCCTCTCTTTCACCGGCAGCCTGACGCTCGCCGCCGGCGTCGCCGCGGTCGGCGCCTGCTTCGCGGGCGTCGGCGCCGTGACCGCCCAGCTCACCGAGACCGGGCGGGCGGCGTCGGGCCTCGCCCTCGCCGTGCTGGGCGTGGCGTTCGCCCTGCGGGCCGTCGGCGACACGACGACGCCGGCGCTGCGCTGGCTCTCGCCGATCGGCATCGCCCAGCACGCCCGGGCGTTCGCGGGCGAGCGCTGGTGGCCGCTCCTCCTGCTCCTCGTGCTCGCCGGTGCACTGCTCGCCACGGCGATCCGCATCGGCGAGCACCGCGACTTCGGTGCCGGCATCGTGGCCGACCGTCCCGGCGCGCCCCGGGCCCCGGCATGGCTCACGCACCCGATCGGCCTCGCCTTCCGGCTGCAGCGGGGCGTCCTGCTCGCCTGGACCATCGGGCTGGCGGCCTTCGCCGCGATGATGGGGAGCGTCGCCGAGAGCGCCGAGGACCTGGTCGGCGACGACGAGGCGATGCAGGACTTCCTGCGCGCCTCGGGCCTGGTCGACATCGTCGACTCGTTCCTCGCCACGATCGTCCTGATGGTCGCCCTGCTCGCCGGGGGCTACGCGCTGCAGTCGGCGCTGCGGCTGCGGACGGAGGAGCAGGAGGGACGCGCCGAACTGCTGCTGTCGACCGGCATCACCCGGCTCGGCTGGCTCGGCTCCAACCTGGTCGTGACCGCAGCCGGGACGGTCGTCGTGCTCGCCGCCGGCGGGGCGGCGATGGGCCTGACCCACGGCATCGTGGCCGGCGACCTCGGCCAGGTGCCCCGGCTCGCGATCGCCGCCGTGGCCTACGCCCCCGCCGTGCTCGTGCTCGTCGGGGTCGCCGTGCTGCTGCACGGCGTCTCGGCCCGGGCCACTCCCGCGGCGTGGGCGGTGCTGGCGGTCGCGGTCGTCGTCGGGATCTTCGCCGACCTCCTCCGCCTCCCGTCGTGGCTACGCGGCGTCTCGCCCTACGACCACGTCGCCCTCGTCCCCGCACTGCCCGTCGACGGCGTCGCCCTCGCGCTCGTGGCCGCCGCGGGGGCGCTGGCGGCCGGTGCCGGCGCCGTGCTCTACCTCCGGCGCGATGCTGCCTGAGATCCGGGCCGCCTGAGATCTGGGCTGCCTGACCGGCTCGGGGGAATCGGGTCGGGGGCGCGGAGGGTCCCCTGCCTATCGTCTCGCCCCATGGACGGAACGAGCACCGAGGTCCACGACGACGTGCGGGTCCGGCGTGCCGCGCAGCGCGCCGCGTACGACCGCGAGACGATCGACAGCATCGTCGACACCGCCCTCGTCGCCCACGTCGGCACCGTCCGCGACGGGCACCCGGTCGTCATCCCGATGTTCGTCGTCCGCGACGGCGACCGGCTCCTGCTCCACGGCGCGCCCGCCACCGGTGCCGTGCGGCGGGGTCGCGGGGAGCCCGTGTGCGTGACCATCACCCACGTCGACGGGATCGTCCTCGCCCGCTCCGCCTTCCACCACTCGCTGAACTACCGGTCGGTCGTCGTGGTCGGCGAGGCCACCGAGCTCACCGACGAGGCCGAGAAGTCCGCCGCCCTCGACCTGTTCGTCGACCGGCTGGCGCCCGGCCGCCAGGCGATGCTCCGCCCGACGACCGAGAAGGAGGCGCGCGGCACCTCCGTGCTCGTCGTGCCGCTCGACCGGGCTTCGGCCAAGGTGCGCACCGGTCCCCCGATCGACGACGACGAGGACTACGCGCTCCCGATCTGGGCCGGCGTCCTCCCCGTCCGCACGGTGATCGACCCCGCCGACCCCGACCCACGACTCGCCGACGGCGTCGACCGCCCGGCCCACGTCGACGCACTCACCGGCGACCGCTGACCCGCCAGGACCGCTGACCCGCCACGACTGTCTGACGTGTGGACGACGGGCGCACGATCGCACGCCGTTCGTCCACGTGTCGGAACGCCGGGGCGACGTGTGGGCGGTGAACGCCCCATCGTGCCCGCCCGGTCCACGCGTCCCCCCGGCGGCGGGTCTCGATCGGGTCAGGCGCGGGCGAGTGCGGCCAGGAGCTCGTCGACGCTCGGGCGGGCGTCGGGGTCGGGCGGCCGGAAGACCTCGACGACCCGGCCGTCGGCCCCGACCACCACGTCACCGCCCAACTGGAGCGAGTCGCCCTCGTGACGGTGGTAGCGGCGGCCCCGGCCGAGCAGCCGGGCGTACGCCCGGATGGTGCGGGGTCCCCACACCCGCCACCAGCTCCCCCGGTCGATCCCGAACGCGTCGTAGACCCGCCGCTCGGGGTCGGCCACGAGGCGGATCGCGTCGGGCACGCCGTGGTGGCGGCGGTAGTCGCCGAGGCGGTCGGTGGCGTCGAAGAACACCACGCTGACCGTCGCGCCGTCGAACTCGTCGAGTCGCTCGCCCACGGCGAGGACGTGCTCCTGGCACGGCAGTCAGTAGAAGTGGCGGTGCAGGATCACGACCGCCGGCGTGCCCCGTCGACCGGCGGGCGACCAGGGCTCGCCCCGGTCGTCGAGGAGGTCGAGGTCGGGCACGGGGTCACCGGGCTCGATCACGAGGTCTCGGGCGGATCGGCGGTCTCGACCGTCAGGCCCGCCGGGGCCGCGGATGCGAAGTCGTCGTCGATGAGCACCACCGTACGGCCGGACCGGTCGAGCAGGCTGGCGGCGATGCTCGCTCGGTAGCCGCTGGCGCAGTGGACGAGCAGCGGGCCGTCCGGCAGCTCGTCGAGGCGGTCGAGGAGCTCGTCGATCGGGACGTGGACCGACCCGGCGACGGCGCCGTCGGCGAGCTCGTCGGGGCGGCGGACGTCCAGGATCGTTCCCGTCGTGTCCGCGACGCCGGCGAAGTCGATCACGTCGTAACCCCGTCGATCGTGCGTCGGGGCCCACTCGGCGGGGCTCCGACCGGCGCCGGCGCCGCCGGGCCGGTCGATGCCGATGCGCACGAGCTGACGCTGGGCCTCGGCGACCTGCGCCGGGGACTCGCCCAACAGTGTGATCCGCGTGCCCCACGGCACGAGCCAACCGAGGTAGGTCGAGAACGGGTCGGCCAGCTCGATCCCGATCGTGCCGACCAGGTGTTCGGCGGCGTAGACCCGGCGCCCGCGGAGGTCGACGACCCACTCGCCGTCGTGGATCCGACGGGCGAGCTCCGTGGCGTCGACCGGTGCAGGCGGCGACAGGTCGATCGGGACGGGCCCCGCGAGGTTCACCGGAGCCATGTGGGCGTAGTAGCTCGGGTGCGCGGTCAGGCCGGCCACGAGCCGGTCGACGAACGACTCCTCGTCGGCGGCGGTGAGCGCCAGGTTGACCCGGCGCTCGGTGGCGAGCGTGCCGTCCGACTCACCGTCACCCGAGGCCGACGCACAGAAGCTGCCGAACCCGTGGGTCGGATGGACCTGCGCCTCGTCGGGGAGGAGGTCGGCGAGACGGTGCGCCGACCGGTACTGGGCCCGCGTGAGCTCGTCGACGACCTCCGGCGCGATGAGGTCGGTGCGGCCGACGGTGCCGTACAGGAGCGAACCTCCGGTGAACACCGCCGGCGGCTCCTCGTCGTCGCGCACGACGTAGGCGAGGTGGTGGTGCGTGTGGCCGGGGGTGTGCACGACCTCGACGCCGAGCGCGCCGACGGCGAAGCTGTCACCGTCGGCGACGCCGGTGTGGTCGAAGCGCACGGGTTCACCGGCGGCGTGGACGAGCGCCGCGCCGGTCCGGCGCGCCAGGGCCAGCGCGCCGCTCACGTAGTCGTTGTGGACGTGGGTCTCGGCGACGTGGGTGATGCGGACGCCGGCGGCACCGGCGGCGTCGAGGATCCGGTCGATGTCGCGCTGCGGGTCGACGACCATCGCGACGCGGCCGTCGTGGACGACGTAGCTGCGGTCGCCGAGGGACGGTGTCTCGATCGTGATGACCTGCACGGTCAGACCTCCTGGGGGTGGGGGTTGGGTCGTGGGGTGCAACGTTCCGTGCTGAGCGCCGTGATGGCGCTGGCGACGTCATCGTGCACCCGATCGCCGAGCCGCTGCAGGAGGCCGGCACGAGCGAGGACGTCTCGAACGGGGCCCTTCACGGCGGCGAGGTGCACGGCGATCCCCTGCGACTCGAGCTCGCCGATCAGTTCGGCCAGTGTCTCGGTCGCCGACGAGTCGATGTCGTTCATGCCCGCACCGTCGATCACCAGTGCGTGCAAGGCATCGTCGTGTTCGGCGACGAGCCGGCCGATGCGCCGTTTCACGAAGTCGACGTTCAGGTAGGACAGGGAGACGTCGAATCGGATGATGGCGACACCGGCGATGCGCTCGGCCTCGGGGAAGCGCTCGACGTTCCGGAAGATGCCCGAGTCGGGGAGACGACCGAGCTCCGCCGTGTGGGGCGCCATCATCCGCGCCGCGATGACGATCAGCGACGCGACCGCCGCGACGGCGATGCCCAGCTCGACACCGAGTGCGAGGGTGGCGACGAAGGCGACGACCAGCGTCACGAAGTCACTCGTCTTGAGCTCGCGGATGCGGCGGATCTCGTCGAGGTCGAACAGCTTCGCGACGGCGACGAGCACGATCGCACCCAGGGTCGCCGACGGCAGCCGGCTGAACGCCGGGGTGAACGCCACGATCACCAGGAGGACGACCGACGCGGTGACGACCGACGCCAACTTGGTGCGGGCACCCGCCTCGGCGTTCACCGCCGTGCGGCTGAACCCACCGGTGACCGGGTAGCCGCCGAAGAGCCCCGCACCGAGGTTCGCGAGTCCGAGTCCGACCAACTCGCGGTCGGGGTCGAGCTGGTAGCGGTTGCGGCGCGCGTAGACCTTCGACACCGCGATCGACTCCATGAAGCCGACCAGGGTGATCACGAACGCGGACGGCAACAGCGCGCCGACCACTCCGAGGTCCTCGGGCGGCGTGAACGGTGGGAGCCCCTGGGGAACCGCCCCGACCACGGCAACGCCACGCGACTCGAGGTCGAAGAACGCCGACAGCGCGGTGGTCACGGCGACGGCGGCCAACGCGCCGGGCACCCGGGGCACGAAGCGACCGAGCGCGACCATCAGCACGATCGCCCCGACGCCGGTACCGAGGGTGAGCAGGTGGGTCTCGGGGGCCGCCCGGACCAATTCCCAGACGGTTTGGTGGAGGTGCTCGCCCCTCGGGATCCGCACGCCGAGCACGTGCTTGACCTGGCTGGCGCCGATGATGACGGCCGCCGCAGACGTGAAGCCGACCAGCACCGGGTGGGACAGCAGGCGGACCAGGAACCCGAGTCGGCCGACGCCCATCACCAGGTGCACCGCAGCCACCAGGAGGCTGAGGACGCCGGCGGCCGCCAGGTAGCCCGCCGAGCCCTCGTCGGCGACGGCCGCGAGCGACGAGGCCGTCAACAGCGAGACGATCGCCACCGGGCCGACGGCGAGCTGGCGTGAGGTCCCGAACAGCGCGTACAGGAGGACGGGGACGGTGGACGCGTAGAGGCCGACCTCGGCCGGCAGGCCGGCGAGGAGGGCGTAGGCCATGGCCTGGGGGACGAGCATGGCGCCGACGGTCAGGCCCGCGGCCAGATCGGCGCCGATGGAGGCCCGGTCGATCGAGCGCCAGCCGATCGACGGCCAGCTCGTTCGGCGCTGGCGAGGGAGAGAGTCGTTCTTCCGAATGTCCGTACATTACGTGATGCGAACGGCAGCGGCAACCTCCCCACGACCTCGGCTCCGCCCCCTCAGACGCATCGGGTTGCGAATCGCTCCGATCATCCGTACATTTCGAGCCATGCCCGCGCACCGCTCCCCCGACCCCCGCACCGACGCTCCCGCGGCCGCCGCACCGGCCGTCGACGAGACCGGACGAACCAGCGCCGCCATCACGGCGCCCGCGCTCCGGTCGCTGCTCGCCCGCGATCCCGAGACCCGGGTGCTCGACGTGCGGACCCCGGGCGAGTTCCGAGGTGACCACATCCCCGGCGCCTACAACGTCCCGCTCAGCGATCTCGGCGATCACGTGTCAGAGCTCGCCGGCCTCCACCACACCATCGTGCTCGTGTGCCAATCCGGGGCCCGGGCATCGACCGCGATGGAGCGGCTCGCCGCCGCCGGTCGGGTCGACCTCCGACTGCTCACGGGCGGCATGCAGGCGTGGCACGCCGCCGGCGGCGCCGTCACCGTCGGCGAACCGCGTTGGAGCCTCGAACGTCAGGTCCGTCTCGTCGCCGGGTCGATCGTGCTCGGCTCCGTGCTGGCCAGCATCGCCGCCCCGCCCGCCCGGTTCGTCGCCGGCGCCGTCGGGGGAGGTCTCACGTTCGCAGCCCTGACCGACACCTGCGCCATGGGCTCGCTCCTGGCCAGACTTCCCTACAACCGCGGTCCGGCGTGCGATGTCGACGACGTCGTGGCCCAGCTCACCGCCGCGTCCACGACGCGCTGACGCGTCCGGTCGGCACGTCAGTCCACCAACCGTGACCACCACCGAGAAGTCGGAGGCCCCGATGATCTTCCACCAGTACTACCTCGACTGCCTCTCCCACGCCTCGTACCTGATCGGCGACGAGTCCAGCGGCACCGCGGTGGTGGTCGACCCCCAGCGCGACATCGCGGAGTACCTCGCCGACGCCGAGGAGCACGGCCTGGAGATCGTCCTCGTGCTCGAGACGCACTTCCACGCCGACTTCGTGTCCGGCCATTTGGAACTCGCCGAGGCCACCGGCGCCGACATCGGGTTCTCGTCGGTCGCCCGCACCGAGTTCGCGTCCCGGGGCTTCGCCGACGGCGAGCGGTTCCGGCTCGGCGAGGTCGTGCTCGAGATGCGCCACACCCCCGGGCACACGCCCGAGTCGATGAGCATCGTCGTGTACGAGCACGGGGACGACGACGTCCCCCACGGCGTGCTCACCGGCGACACGCTCTTCGTCGGCGACGTCGGCCGGCCCGACCTCCTCGCCTCGGTCGGGTTCACGAAGGACGAGCTCGCCGACCAGCTCTACGACAGTCTCCACCACAAGCTGTTCACCCTCCCCGACGCCACCCGCGTGTTCCCGGCCCACGGTGCGGGTTCGGCGTGCGGCAAGAACCTGTCCGCCGACCTGTCGTCGACGATCGGCGACCAGCGGACGTCCAACTACGCCATGCAGGCCCCCGACCGGGAGACGTTCGTCGACCTGGTCACCGAGGGTCAGCAACCGGCGCCCGCCTACTTCGGCTACGACGCCGACCTCAACCGCAGGGACCGGCCGGTGCTCCACGAGGACGAACCGCCCGCCTCACTGACGTGGGACGAGGCTCGCACCGCCGTCGCCGGTGGCGCCGTCCTCGTCGACGGCCGGGACCCGGTCGAGTTCGCCCGCGGTCACCTGCGGGGCGCCGTCAACGTGGGCCTCGCCGGGCGCTACGCCGAGTTCGCCGGCTCGATCGTGCCGGCTGACACCGACATCGTGCTGTTCGTCGAGCCGGGCACCGAGCTGGAGGCCAAGAACCGCCTCGGCCGCATCGGCTTCGACCGTGTCGCCGGCGTCGTCGCCGACCCCTACGCCGTCCTGCTCGACCACCGCGACGAGGTCGTCGTCTCGTCCCGACTCACGCCAACGACGTTCGAGGAGCGGCGCGCCACGCTCGACGACCTCCAGGTCATCGACGTCCGCAACCCCGGCGAATACGCCGTCGGGTCGGTGCCGGGAGCCGTCAACATCCCGGTCGGTCAGATCCCCGGCCGCCTCGACGAGATCGACCCCGCCCGACCGACGGTCGTCTACTGCGCCGGCGGCTACCGGTCGTCGGTCGCTTCGAGCGTGCTGGCCGCGCACGGGGTCGCGGACGTGAGCGACGTCCTCGGCGGCTACGAGGCGTGGGCGATGGCGGCCCAGCCCGGCTGACCCGACCGGCGCGTCCGACTCGACGTCCGGAGGTGGAGACGACCAGGGCACGTCTGCCGCTCCGGGCGATGAGCTCGAGCCCGACGTCCGGAGGTGGAGACGACCCCAGCACCGCTGCCGGTCCGGACGATGGATCAGATCGACGTGGTGAGCACCGTCCCGTAGGACTCCGACGGCGACCACTGGGCGACGAAGGTGTAGCGGTCACCCCGGACGACGGTCTCACGGAACTCGACGGGCCGGTCGCCCGCCCGGCTCGACCGCTGGATGCGGAAGACCGGCTGCTTGGCGGCGACCCCGAGCAGCCGGCGCTCGTCGACGTCGGGCAGTTCGGTCGAGATCCACTCCGTGCCCGACGTGATCTGCACGCCGCACCGGGCCTGGAGCTCGTCGTACAGGGCGGTGTGGCCGAAGTCGACCTCGAGGAGCGGCGCGGCCAGTTCCGCCGGGAGCCACGCCGTGTCGTGGGCGAGGACGTGACCGTCGGCGGACCGCAGCCGTTCGAGCCGGACGAGCCGGGCTCCGGACGTCAGTCCGAGACGCTCGGCGACGGTGTCGTCGACCACCTCGGACAGGTCGAGGACCTCGCTGCGTTGCTCGAGCCCGCGGGCCTCGATCGAGCGGAACAGGCTGTAGATGGCGCCGGTCGCCTGCTCGATGGTCGGGGAGTTCACGAAGGTGCCCCGACCGCGCTCGCGGCTGACGACGCCCTCCTCTTGGAGCCGGCGCACGGCCTCGCGGGCGGTGTGGCGCGACACGCCGTAGTGCTGGGTCAGCTCGACGTCGGTGGGGAACCCCTCGGCGAACTCGCCGGCGTCGAGCCGCCGGCGCAGGTCGTCGAGGACCTGGGCCCACAGTGGCATCGGGCTGGCGCGGTCGATCGGCACGTCCCGGAATGTACGGACGATCGGTCGACCGAGCAACCGGGCGCGAACGACCGGTGCGGCCGTGCCGTCAGGCCATCGGCGTCAGGACGGCGGCACCTGGTCGAGCAGCGCGGCGTACTGGTCGAGGAGGGGCAGGACCTCGTCGGCCGGCCGGGACGGGAGGCCGAGGACGGCCCGGGTGATCCCGGCCTCGGCCAGCTCGGTGAGGGCGTGGGGGTCGGGGCGGGCGGCGAACTGGCCGAGCTCGATCGTGGCCGGGTCACGACCCGCGTCCTCGCACACGCGGTGCAGCGCGGGGATCTGGTCGACGAGGCCGTGGCGGCCGGCGATCGGCATCCAGCCGTCGCAGAACTCGACGATGTCGGCGAGCGTCCTGGGCCCGGCCGCGCCCCCGAGGATCACGGGCGGGTGGGGCCGCTGGACGGGCTTGGGCCACGCCCACGACGGATCGAAGCGCACGTGCTCGCCGGCGAAGCTGGCCTCGTCCTCGGTCCACAGGGCCTTGGCGGCGAGGATGCGCTCCCGCAGGACGGCCCGGCGGTCGGTGTAGGCCACGCCGTGGTGGGCGAGCTCCTCCTTGTTCCACCCGTACCCGACGCCGAACAGGAAGCGGCCGTTCGAGATCCGGTCGACGGTGGCGACCTCCTTGGCCAGCCAGATCGGGTCGCGCTGGGCGACGAGACAGATGCCGGTCGCGAGCTTGATGCGCTCGGTGACGGCGGCGCAGGCCCCGAGGCTGACGAAGCTGTCGTGGGTGCGCCAGTACTCCTCGGGGAGCGGGGGCGCACCCTCGCGCCCGCCCCACGGTGTGGTCCGCGCCGTCGGGATGTGGGAGTGCTCGGGGAACCACAACGACTCGAAGCCCCGGGCCTCGGCCTCGCGGGCCAGGGTCACCGGGTCGATGGCCAGGTCGGTGGGGAACATCATCACGCCGAGGTGCACGGAACGAACCTACGACGTCGGACGTCTCATGGGTCGGGCGCACGTCGCCTCCGACCTCCCCCGAGAACGCACGAGGTGCCACCATGACCACCGTGAAGCGGACGATCCGGACCCTGACGACGGCGATCGCCGTCCTCTCCCTCCTGCTGGGCCTCACCGGCCTCGCCCTCACCGCCGCCCCTGCGGCCGCCGCGCCGGCCGACGCGACCGCGACCCGCGCCGACGCATCGACGCCGGGCGTGAGCGACAGCGTCGCCCGGCTCTACCGGGCGACCTACAACCGCGACCCCGACCCGTCGGGCAAGGCGTACTGGGTCGACCTCTACGTCCGCGGCATGCCGCTGACCACCATCGCCGAGCACTTCATGGTCGCCGACGAGTGGAAGGTCCGCTACGGGTCCGTCGACGACGCCACGTTCGTGGCCCTGCTCTACCGCAACGTCCTCGGCCGCGAGGCCAACTCCTCGGGCCAGGCGTACTGGCAGGGCGAACTGGGCCGCGGCTATCCCCGCGCCGCGCTGCTGGTGAGCTTCTCCGAGAGCCAGGAGCACATCGACCGCACCGGCACCGCCCAACCCGTGGCCCCGCCCCCGCCGCCCGGCCCGCCCGTTCCCGCGGGGACCGGCACGGGCATGCGGATCATCTACTCCAACAGCGGCCAGCGGGTCTGGATGGTCGACGCCCAGGACCTCGTGGTCGACTCCTACCTCGTGTCCGGTCGCGCCGGCGTCCCCCGCCCCGGCACCTACGAGGTCTTCTCCAAGTCGGAGCGGGCCTGGGCCGGCCACGACGGCATCACCATGCGCTGGATGGTGCGGTTCGCCCACGGCAGCAACCTGGCGATCGGCTTCCACTCGATCCCCCGCTATTCCGACGGCCGTCCCCTGCAGTCCGAGAGCCAGCTCGGCTCGTACCGCTCGGCGGGCTGCGTCCGCCAGGCCGACCACAAGGCCGAGGCCCTCTACCGCTGGGCACCGGTCGGCACGACGGTCGTCGTCCTGCGGTAGCTCCGCCGATCAGTCGGGCGGCGGCGCCTCGCGGTCGTCGAGATCGCACTGCAGGAGGACGAGGTCGAGCCAGCGACCGAACTTCGCGCCGACCTGGCGGAGGTGGCCGACGCGCTCGAAGCCCAGCCGCTCGTGGAACCGGATCGAGCCCTCGTTGGCGCCGTCGACGGCGGCGACCATGACGTGCATGCCGGCGGCGCGCGCCGCCTCGATCAGCGCCTCCATCAACCGCCGGCCGACGCCGGTCCCCCAGAAACCCTCCCGCACGTGGACGCTGTTCTCCACGCAGAAGCGGTAGCCGGGGCGCTCCACGGAGTCGCGGAAGTCGCCGTAGGCCGCGAACCCCACCACCTCGCCGTCGACCTCGGCGACGAGGACCACGGGGTGCTTCGCCCGCCAGCCTCGGTGGCCCTCCATCGTGTGGGGCGTCGACGTCCACTCCACGGCCGTCGTGGCGATGAGGGCGTTGCGCAGGCCGAGCACGGCCTCGTCGTCGTCGGGTCCTGCGGGTCGGACCACCACCGAAGCTGCCGGGGACACGGCGGCGAATCTAGGGCCGGTACGTTCGGTCCGTGGCCGACCCGACCCTCACCGCCGACGCCGTCAACGCCGCCATCCGGGACGCGTTCCCGGCCGCGAGCGGCGGCGACTGTCACGACCTCGGCGCCGACTTCGCGGTCGTCCGCCGCGCGGTCGACCCGGGGATGAGCCGGCCGGGCGGCTACGTGTCCGGTCCGACCCAGTTCTCGGTCGTCGACGCCGCCCTCTGGTACCTCGTCTTCGGGGTCGTCGACCGCATCGAGCTCATGGCGCTGACCAGCGACGTCGACATCACGTTCCTGCGGCCGGCGGTCGGCACCGTCGTCTGGGGGCGGGCCGAGCTGCTCAGCGCCGGGCGCCGCAAGATCGTCGGCTCGGTGCGGGTGTGGACCGACGACCCCGACCGCCCGACCGCGGTGGCCAAGGGCGCCTACATGCTCCCGACGAACTAGGACGGGTCGCGCCGCACCCGCAGCAGCAGCTCCTGCGCCATGGTCGCGACGTGCGTGCCCGCCTCGTCGAACACGTCGCCGACCACGAGGCCCCGGCCGTTGACGAGGCCGTGCGAGCGGACCTCGTAGAGGTGCCAGCGGGTCGGGTCGACCGGGCGGTGGAACCAGAGGGCGTGGTCGAGGCTCGCCCCCATGAAGAGCCCGTCGCGGCCGTGCGTGCCCTCGCCCTCGGGGTGGGCCGACCGGGCCGCGCCGAACTGGAGCGTGTCGGACGTGAACGCGAGACCGCACTCTGCGACCCCGTGCCCCCCGGGCAGCGGGTCGACGATGCGCACCCAGCCCGACGCCCGGCCGGCGCCCTTCGGGTAGTCGACCGTGCGTCGGTCGATCAGGCCGCCCCACCCGTCGCGGGGCAGGTCGTCGGGGCCGGGGACGTCGTCGGGCGGGGCGACCACCATCGCCTCGGGCTCGTCCTCGGTCACCTGGTACGACGTGGCGAGGTTGAGGATGGCGCCGCCGGATTGGCGGGCCACGACGCGGCGGGTGCAGAACGACCGCCCGTTGCGGATGCGGTCGACCTCGTAGCGCACCGGCTCGGTCGTCGTGCCCGGCCGGATGAAGTAGGCGTGGACCGAGTGGAGGCGGAACGCCTCGTCGACGGTGTGGAGCGCGGCCCGCACACCCTGGGCCACGACCTGGCCGCCGTAGATCCGCCCCGGCCACGGGAAGTCGTCGGTGGCGCCCACCCACACGTCGGTGCCGTGGGGCTCGAGGTCGATGATCTCGGGGAAGGTGCGGGGCACGAGGGAGGCATCGTACGGGTCCCGGACGGGCTGTCACCATGGGGACGTGACCGACGACGACCGTGACCGCCGGATCGCCCGCACCCGACGTGAACCACCTCCCTTCCGCCGAGTGACCGTCCGCCGGGTCGACGACGTGACGCCCCGCCTCCGGCGCCTCGTGCTCGGCGGCGACGAGCTCGCGGGCATGGTGATCGACGAGCCGGCGGCCTCGGTCCGGCTGCTGCTCCCCGCCGCCGACGGCTCGCTCGAGCTCCCGACGTGGACCGGCAACCAGTTCGAGACCGCCGCCGGTGACCGGGCACCGATCCGGACGTTCACCCCGCGGGTCTTCGACGCCGAGGCCCGGGAGCTGACCATCGACATCGTCGTCCACGCCGGGGGCGCCGCGTCGGACTGGGCGGCGGCTGCCGAGGTCGGCGACCAGGTCGCGGTCTCCGGGCCCGGACGGGGCTACGAGATCGACGGCGACGCCAGGGCGTACCTGCTCGCCGGCGACGAGACCGCCATCCCGGCCATGGCCCAGCTGCTCGAGGTGCTGCCGCACGACGTGGCGGTGACGGTCGTGGTCGAGATCGCCGACCCGGCGGCCCGCCACGACCTGCCCGCCCACCCGCGCTCCGACGTCGTGTGGCGCGAGCTCGGCCCCGACGCCGAGCCCGGCGACGAGCTGCTCGCCGCCGTCCGGGCCATGGACGACCTGCCGCCGGCGGTGTGGGTGGCGGGCGAGGCCGCCGGCGTGCAGCGGGTGCGCAAGTACCTGTTCGACGAGCGGGGGCTGTCGCGCCGGGCGGCGACGGTGCGCGGGTACTGGAAGCTGGGGCGGTCGGCGACCTGACGACCCGACCGCAGCGAGACCGGGCGCGTCCGCCGTTCCCAGGGAGTTCCCAGGTGGTGTCCAGCCAACCGTGGGCAACGCTCCGTACGGTCAGGGCCATGACCGACCCCGCCCCCGGCCTCCCCGAGGCCCCCGAGGACCACGGCGGACTCCGCCACGACCTCCCCCACCTGCTCCCCCGCCGTCGCGCCATGCTGCTGCTCGGCGGCCTCGGCCTCGGCGGTGTCCTCGCCGCGTGCGGTTCCGACTCCGGCTCCGGCGACGCCGCCGACACGACGTCGTCCTCCTCGACGACGGCCGGCGGCTCGTCGTCGACGACCGCCGGCGCGAGCGATGCGGGCGACGTCGTGGCGTCCGCCGGCGACGAGATCCCCGACGAGACCGCCGGCCCCTTCCCCGCCGACGGCTCGAACGGCCCCAACGTGCTCACCGACGGCGCCGTCGTCCGCCAGGACCTGCGCACGAGCTTCGGCGACTTCTCCGGCACCGCCGAGGGCGTGGAGACGACCGTGCAGTTGACCGTCGTCGACGCGTCGAGCGGGTCACCGCTCCCCGGTGCCGCCCTCTACCTCTGGCAGTGCAGCGCCGGCGGCCAGTACTCGATCTACGAGATCGCCGACCAGAACTACCTGCGCGGCGTCCAGACCGCGGACGACGCCGGCCGGATCACGTTCACCACCGTCTTCCCGGGCTGCTACTCGGGCCGATGGCCCCACTGGCACTTCGAGGTGTTCGAGTCGCTCGACGACGCCGATGCCGGCTCCGACGCCCGCAAGACCTCGCAGATCGCCCTGCCCCAGGCCGATTGCGAGGTGGTCTACGCCGACGACCGCTACGGGAACAGCGCGTCGAACCTCGCCCGGCTGTCGCTCGACTCCGACGGCATCTTCCGCGACGGCTGGTCGGACCAGTTGGCGACCGTGGCCGGTTCCGTCGACGGTGGCTACACCGTCTCCCTGCTCGTCCGGGTGTGACCGTCCGGACCTGACCGTCCGGACGCGTCCGGCGCGCGAGGATGACGCGCACCGACGAGCGGAGGCCACGATGACGACGTTGCAGGACCGACCGGCCACCGCGCTACTGGTGATCGACGTGCAGAACGACGTCGTCGCCGGCGCGGTGGAGCGTGACGCCGTCGTCGCCACCATCGGCTCGCTCGTCGACCGGGCGCGCGCCGCCGGCGTCGGCGTCGTGTGGGTCCAGCACAGCGACGAGGGCCTCCCCCGCGACACGGCAGGGTGGGAGCTCGTCCCCGAACTCGTGCCCGCCGCCGGCGAACCGGTCGTGCACAAGCAGTACGGCGACTCGTTCGAGGCGACCGACCTCGAGGTCGTGCTCGCCGACGGGGCGGTCGGCTCGCTCGTGGTGGTGGGGGCCCAGACCGACGCGTGCGTCCGCTCGACGCTGCACGGTGCGCTCGTGCGGGGCTACGACGTGACCCTCGTCGAGGACGCCCACACGACCGAGGACCTCACCGCCTACGGGGCGCCACCGCCCGCGCAGGTGATCGCCCACACCAACCTGTACTGGCGCTTCCAGCAGGCGCCGGGCCGCGACACCGCGGTGGTGCCGGCGGCCGATGTGACGTTCTGAGGCGTCACGTTCTGAGGCGTCACGTCCTGCGCGGGGCGGGTCCCGCTGCGGTCAGCTGCCGACCGGCGCGGTCGGTGTGAAGGTGACCGGCAGGCGCTTGATGCCGCCGACGAGCGGGACACCCGCCGCCTCGAGCGGCACGGGGTCGCCCGAGACCTGGATGTCGGGCAGACGGGTGAGCAGCTGACGGAATGCGACGTTGACCTCGCGCCGGGCGAGGTGCGCGCCGAGGCAGAAGTGCGGACCGGGGCCACCGAAGCCGACGTGGGGGTTGGGGTCGCGCCGGACGTCGAACCGCTCGGGGTCGGCGAAGTGGCGCGGGTCGCGGTTGGCGGCGCCGTAGAAGAGCACCACCTTGTCGCCCTCGCGGAACTGGTGGCCCGACACCTCGACGTCGCCGGTCGCGGTGCGGCGCATGAAGGTGACCGGCGAGGCGACGCGCACGATCTCCTCGACGGCCGTCGCGCTGACGCCGTCGAGGTCGTCCTGCCAGATCTTGCGCTGGTCGGGGTTCTGGGCGAGGAGGTTCATGCCGTGGCTGATCGCCGTCCGGGTCGTGTCGTTGCCGGCGACGGCGAGGAGGATGAAGAACGGCGCGATCTCGTTCGGGGCGAGCATGTCCTCGCCGAGGTCGTTGTGGACCAGCTTCGACGTGAGGTCGTCGGTGGGGTTCTTCCGGCGGTCCTCGGCGAGGTCGTTCATGAGGTTGGTGAGGCTCATGCCCGCCTCGAACAGCGCCGTCATCGGGTCGCCGTCACCCATGAACTCGGGGTCGCCGCCACCGAGGATCACGTTGGTCGCCTGCAGGACCGTGTCGAAGTCGGCGCGGGGGATGCCCATCATGTCGCAGATGACGAGGAGCGGGAACGGCTGCGACATCACCTCGACGAGGTCGGCCTCGCCCTGCTCGCAGAATCCGTCGATGACCTCGGTGCAGATCGTCTCGACCGAGTCGAGCACGCCCTGCAGCTGCTTCGGGGTGAACGTCCGGGCGACGATGCCGCGCTGGCGGGCGTGGCGGGGATCGTCCATGTTGATGAACGAGCCGAAGAACTCGAGCGCTTCGGCAGGCATGTCGGGGATGGAGACCGCGCCCTTGCCCGAGCAGAACTCCTTCGGCCGGCGGCTGATCTCGACGACCTCGTCGTAGCGGGTGACGGCGTGGAACTGCTCCATCAGCCCGGTGAGGATGTTCTCGGCCTCGGCGTAGACGAACGGGCCGATCTCGCGGAGCTCCGCGAACTCGGCCATGCGGTCCTGGAGCGGCTGGTGCCAGAACTCCGGCTCGATCAGTCGCTGTCCTGGGCCCTGGGTGTCGCTCATCGCCTGTGTCCCTCCGGTGGTCGGCGTCCTGCGGCGCGAACCTAGCCACGCCGCGGCGCGCCGCCCGAGACGGCGGGGCGTCCGTGGCCGTAACGTCCCCGCATGGCCGACGACCAGCTCGACGACTTCACGAAGACCACGTTCACCCACGACGACACGACCCGCGACGTCTTCCGGTCCGGCACGGGGCCGGCGGTCATCGTCATGGCCGAGATGCCGGGGATCACACCCAAGGTCGCCGAGTTCGCCCGGCGGGTCCGCGAGCTCGGGTGCACCGCCGTGCTGCCCCACCTGTTCGGGCAGCCGGGCCGCGACCCGGCGCCGAACGGCAAGCCCGCGATCGGGTACGCCGTGTCGAGCATGGTGCCGGCCTGCGTCTCGCGTGAGTTCACGGTGTGGGCGACGGGCAAGACGTCGCCGGTGATCGACTGGCTCCGCGCGCTCGCCCGTCGCGAGCACGAGCAGTGCGGCGGCCCCGGCGTCGGCGCCATCGGCATGTGCTTCACGGGCGGCTTCGCGCTCGCCATGGCCACCGACGAGCGGCTGCTCGCCCCGGTGCTGTCGCAGCCGTCGATGCCGCTCGGACTCACCGGATCCCGCCGGAACACGATCGACATCTCCCCCGAGGACCTCGCCGTCGTGAAGCGGCGGTGCGCCACGGAGGGGCTGGAGGTCATCGGGATGCGGTTCCGCTCCGACCGGCTCGTCCCGTCCGACCGGTTCCGCTTCCTCGAGCGGGAGCTCGGCGACGCGTTCGTCGCCATCGAGCTCGACGACGCCGATGCCAACCCCGACGCCGCGATGGCGCCGCACTCCGTCGTCACCGAGCACCTGATCGACGAGCCGGGCTCGGCCACCCGAGAGGCGCTCGACCGCGTCCTCGGCCTGTTCCGGAGCCGGCTGCTGCCGGCGTGACCGACCCGCTCGCCGTCCTCGGCGTCGACGTCGACGCGGGCATCGCGTCGCGCCTGCACGTCGACGGCGCCGACCCGGTGCTGCCCACGCCGTTCCCGGTCGGGGTCGCGGCGGCCACGGCTCAGGGGCTGGCCGCGGCGACCGCCGCTGCGTTCGGCGAGGGGCGCGCGCTCCCCGTACAAGACGTGCGGGTCGGGGTGGTCGAGGCCGCCGCGTCGCTGCTCGGCTTCCTCCTCGTCGAGGTCGACGGTCGATCACGCGACCGGGAGAACGCGGGCAACCCCACGGTGGCCATGTACCCGACGGCCGACGACCGCTGGATCCACCTCCACGGCGGGATGCCCGGCCTGCGCGCCGGGACGCTGCGCGTGCTCGGGTGCCCGGCCGAGTCCGGGGCCGACGACATCGCCGGCGCGGTCGCCCGCTGGGACGCCGGCGATCTCGAGGACGCCCTTGCCGCCGCCGGTCAGTGCGGCGCGATCGTGCGGACCCCCGACGAGTGGGACACCCACCCGGCGGGGCGGGCGGTGGCCGGCCTCGGCGCCGTCCGTCTCACGCGCACCGGCGACGCCGATCCCCGGACGCACACCCCTGTGGACGCCCGGGCCGGCGACCGGCCGTTGCGCGACATCCGCGTCCTCGACCTGACCCGCGTCCTGGCCGGCCCGACGTGCGGGCGCACGCTCGCCGCCCACGGCGCGTCGGTCCTGCGGGTCAACGGGCCCCACACCCCCGACCTCGAGCTCTTCATGATCGAGACCGGCCACGGCAAGCGGTCCGCCGTCGTCGACCTCGACCACCCGGACGGTCGCGCTGCGCTCGACGCGCTGATCGACGGCGCCGACGTGTTCGTCCAGGGGTACCGCCCGGGGGTGCTGGCCCGGCGCGGCCTCGACCCCACCGGACTCGCCGCCCGCCGACCCGGCATCGTCACCGCCGACATCTCCTGCTACGGGCCGGACGGCCCGTTCGCCGACCGTCCCGGGTGGGAGCAACTGGCCCAGGCGACGTCGGGCATCGCCACCATCCAGGGCACGGTCGAGCGGCCCCAGCTCATCCCCGCGGCCGCGTGCGACTACACGACCGGCGCGCTCGCGGCCTGGGGCGTCGCCGAGGCGCTGCGCCGCCAGGCGAGCGAGGGCGGCTCGTGGCACGTCGAGGCGTCGCTGTGCCAGACCGCTGCCTGGTTCCGGCGCCTCGGCGCGACCCGCGATCCCGAGGCCGCGTCCGGCATCGACGAGGTCCTCGCCGGCCGTGTCGAGACCGACTCGCCCTGGGGTCGGCTCCGCCACCTCGGCCCGGGCGTGGCGCTCTCGCACACCCCGGCGCGCTGGGACGTCGCGTCGAGCCCGCCGGGGACGCATCCACCCCGCTGGTGACCGTTCCGCTCGTCCCGTTAGTTCCAGGAGATGGTGGCGCCGCGTTCCGCTCGTCCCGCCAGTTCCGAGAGATGGTGGCGGCCGGCTCCTAGGTGGCGTCGGTGCCGAAGCGCTTGTGGAAGTCCTCGGTGGAGTTGCTGTGCGGGAACGGCTCGTCGGGCACGGGGACGCCGAGACGCTCGCAGAGCGGTTCCCACCCGTCGCCGGGCTGCCACTCGAGGAGCCGGTCGGGCGGGGCCTCGGCCCGCACCCACGCATGGTGGCGGTCGTAGGCCTCGCGGAGGCGGTCCTGGTCGGCGGGGTCGGTGCTGACCGGCCAGGTGAAGTGTGCGGTCATGGCCGCTTTCATCATCAGGTACCAGTCGTCGTCGCGCCCCGGGTCGTCCTCCATGCCGTGGAAGATCGTCGCCGTGGCGCTGCGGTACCACGACTCGAACGAGTCGCGGCTCGACAGCAGGATCACGGCGTCGGGGAACGCCTCGGCGATCTGGTCCCACCAGGCGCAGGTCGGCCAGTCGACCGACGCGCCCCATCCCTCGAAGAACCGCACCCAGTCGAGGTCGCCGTCCTCGGCCGCCCGGCGCAGCTCGGGGATGTGCTCGGGATGACCGAACACCTCGGCCATGTGGTAGCAGTCCTCGCCCAGCAGCCGTTCGAGCGCCTGCTTCAGCGACATGGTCCCCGTGCGCCCGAGGCCGGCGCCGATCACGCGGAAGGTCATGGCCGCCATGCTGCCAGAGTCGGTCGGAGCGTGGACCGGGCGTCGCAAAATGCGCCCGGTCGAGCCGCGCCGCCCGTCGTACGGTCCGTCCCGTGACCATCGACCTCGCCCTCGTGCCCGACGATCGACGTGACGGTGTGCGCCGCACGCTCGACTCCGTGTTCGCGGACCACGACGTCGATGCGGTCGAGCCGGGGCCGACCGGCGCGTCGGGGGCGATCATCCTCCGGGTGTCCACCGACGCCGGTCCGTACCTGCTGCGGCTCGAGGGCCAGCGCATGCCCGGCCGCAACGAGCACCAGTACCGCAACCTGCTCGCCGCCGCCGACGCCAGCATCGCGCCCCCTGTCCTCCACGTCGACGAGACCGACGGCGTGCTCGTCACCCGCTGGATCGACACGCAGCCGCTCGACCGCTTCCCCGGCGGTCCGACGGGCCTGCTCGACGCGATCGCGGCCCTGGTCACCCGGGTGCAGGAACTCGACCCGTTCCCCGCGCACGACGACTGGGCCGAGGTGATCGGCCGGATGCTCGACTTCGCCACGACGATCGGCTCGATCGCGCCCGACGTCGCGGGACGCATCGGCGCGCACCGCCGGCGGATCTTCGACGCCTGGCCCCGCGACCCGCGCGACTTCGTCCCCGCGCACAACGACCCCAACGCCGCCAACCTCCTCTTCGACGGCGAGCGCCTCTGGCTCGTCGACTGGGAGACGTCGGCGCCGAACGACCCGCTCGTCGACCTCGCCGTCGTGGCGAACCAGCTCGCGCCCGGCGACGACCTCCGCGACCATCTCTTGACCGCGTGGCACGGTGGCCCGGTCGACGACGGCTTGCGGGCCCGGTTGACGCTCGCGCAGCTCGGCGCGTCGCTCTTCGCCGGAAGCGCGATCACGCTCGCGCTCGCGCCCCTCGGCGCGGACCCGATCGTCGACCTCGACGCACCGAGCCCGGCCGAGCTCGCTGCGCGGGCCCAGCGCGGCGAGCTGGAGTTCGGGACGCCCGCCACCATGCGGACCTTCGCCGCATCCGTCCTCGCCGAGTTCTGCCGGCAGGCCGAGCAGCCCGGCTTCGACGAGGTGCTCTCTCGTGCCTCCGATTGAGGGCCAGCCGGGTGGGCGTCAGGCGGGCTGCGACGCCGTCGACCGGGCCGGCGCGTGCCGCACGTCGGACTCGTCGAACACCTTGGTCCACGCCGCGAACTCGTGCTGGATGTCGTCGGGGTCGCGGAAGTAGATCGAGCGTACGAAGACGCCGTCGTGCATCTCGGCCGCCGCGCCGAACTCGCTGTCGTCGTGGTTGACCACCGGCGACACCTTCAGGCCCGCGGCCTTCAGGCGCTCGCGGAGCGGCTCGATCTCCTCGGGGGCGACGTCGAAGGCCACGTGGTTCATCGTGGAGATCGCCGACACCGGCCCGGCCGGGCTGTCGAGGAAGCCCTGGTGCGTCACGCCGGCCTCGCCCTCGGGGGCGTCGGGGAACCAGAAGAACGCCAGGCTCTGCGTGCCGCCGATACCGAAGAAGAAGTGCTGACCGCGGCCACCGGGCAGCTCGACGGTCTTCACGAGCGGGAAGCCGAGGACCTCGGAGTAGAAGTGCACCGTCCGCTCCATGTCCCGACAGACGAGGGCGAGGTGGTTCAGACCCCGCACCTTGGAGCCGATCTCGCCGGCTGCCGCGGTGCTGGACCCGGGTGCGTTGGCAGTGCTCATGACGTCTCCTCCTCGGAGAGTTGTTCGACGAGCTGACGGCCGATGCCCTCGGCCAGCAGGTCGACGTCGAAGACAGTGTGCGCCGCGATCATGTGGATGTCACGGTGGATGCGCTGGAGTTCGTTGTCGAGGGAATGGACCGACGCGCCGCTGGCTTCCATGACGTCGCGGACGATCCCGCGACACCGCCGGACCGTGTGGGCGATGAGGAGGCGGAGGCGCATCTGCTCGTCGAACGTGAGGCTCGTCCGCGCCTCGGCGTGGGCCTGCATGCGGGCGGTCACGTCACGGAGCAACGTCTCGGCGATGTCGAGCTCCGCGGTGAGGTTCGCGAGCCGCACCTGGGTCGGGATCCGCTTGGCCTGCGACTTGGTCGTCCCGAACATGATCCGCTCGTGGAGTCGGGCCCGGAACAACTCGACGGCCCGTTGCGCGGCACCGAGGGCCGGCATCGCCGCGGTGAGCGACAGGAACGGTGCGAGCGGGATGCGGTGCAGGTACGGGGCGTCGGGGCCGGCCGTGAGGTGGGGTGGCACGGCGAGCGAGACCCGGTGCGCCGGGACGACCACGCCGTCGGCGTGGATGTCGCGGCTCCCGGTGGCGGCCATGCCGTCGACGTGCCACGTGTCCTTGACCTCGACGTGCTCGACGGGGGCGACGAAGTTGCGGGCCGCGCCCGACTCGTCACCCTCGATCCGTCCGCTGAGGAGCACCCAGTCGGCGTGGCAGATGCCGGTGCCGAACGTCCAGTGCCCGCTGAGGAGGTACGAGCCGTCGTCCTGGGGCAGCGCCCGGCCGGTGGGGTTCACGCTCCCGGGTGCCAGCACGTACGGCTGGGCGCCGAACACCTCGTCCTGGAACTCCTCCGGGAACATGGTGAGCAGCCAGTTGTGCTCCATGTAGAAGGTCGTGATCCAACCCATCGACGGATCGGCCCGCGCGATCGTCGTGCCGATCTCGAGGTAGGTCGGCAGGTCGATCTCGTACCCGCCGTGGCGCGCCGGGACGAAGGCCCGGAAGACGCCGGTGGCCTCGAGCGCCTCGATCACGTGGTCGAGCGGTCGCCGCGCCGCCTCGGCCTCGAACGAAGTCGCGGCGATCAGCGGGACGAGTGCGGCGACGCGTTCGACGAGGCCGTCGGCGCCGAGGTGGCTCGTGTCCGGACGGGCGGCGCGGCTCACGTGCGCGTCACCTCTGCTCGAGGAACTCGAGGACGTTGCCTTCGGGGTCCTCGACCATGGCGATGCGGATGCCGGGCATGAGCTCGGTGACCGGCAGCGGCATCGGGGCGCCGGCGGCCTCGCACGGGGCGACGGCGGCGTCGATGTCGTCGACCTTCATCGTCCAGTACCGCAGCCCGGTGCCGCCACCGGATCCACCCGGCGGGTTGGCGGCATCGGGCGTCGGTTCGTGGGTCACGAGCTTGATGACGCTGTCGCCGCACGCGAGCTGCCACATGTGCGAGCCGCCCGGCAGGTCGAAGTCGAAGATCGGCCGGAGGCCGACGACGTCGCGGTAGAAGGGTAGGCACGCGTCGATGTCGCGCACGACGATGCCGAGGTCGATCCCACTCATGCGGTTGCGGTCTCCTTGTCGGTGGATGGGCTCGGCGGGAGGAACTCTGCGACCCGGCCGGTGTCGAAGTACTCGTAGATGCGGCTGATCATCCCGTCGCGGACGTACGCCACGAAGCAGACGTCCATCTTCCCGACGAAGTCCTCGCCGTCGGCGCCGGCGCCGGGGTGCGTGACCTCGATGCGGTGCTGCTGGACGAAGCCGCCCTCGAAGACGCGGATGCGCCGGTCGCGGAAGCGCGTCTTCGACGGGCTCTCCATCCCACGACGCAGCATGGCGAGGTTGTCGGCGCGGGGTTGGTAGAGGCAGTCGTGGCTGTGCCACACCACCGCCTCCGGTGCGTAACACGCCTCGAGCGTGTCGTGGTCGGCCTGCTCGATCGCGTCGAAGAACCGATCGCACAGCTCGAGGGTCTGCCAGTCCTTCCTCATGTGCTCGCTCCCCTTCTCCCCGCCCGGCTCAGGCTCCCGCCCAGGCCAGGAACTTGTCGGAGTCCATGTACTCGTCGATGCGGGTGATCCGGCCATCGCGGACCTTCCCCACGATGCAGATCCACAGCGACCCGTGGTGCCCGCTGGTCATCACGCCGCGCAGCTGGTACCGGATCACGAAGCCGTCGTGGAACGTGTCCACGATGCGGTCGTCGTAGGTCCGGCGACGCTGGCCGGCGTAGCTGTCGTGGAACTTCGACAGGTTGTCGTGCTTGGTGGTCTCGCGCCCGAAGACGTTGTGCCAGATGATGCAGTCGTCGGCCAGCAGGCGGTCGAGGACGTCGGTGCGCCGGTCCTGATAGGCGTCGAAGAAGGCGTGGCACAGCTCGCGGATCTCGTACTCGTCCATCCCGCTCACCGTCCGCTCCGCCCGCCGCGCGGCACGAACTTCGACGAGTCGAGGTACTCGTCCATGCGGACGATGAGGCCGTCGTGCACGGTGGCGACGAGGCACGCCCACAGCGTCGCGGCAGAGCCGTCGTGCAGCACCACGTTCAGCGTGTAGCGGGCCAGGAACCCGTCGTCGAAGGTGTTGATCTGGCGGTCGTTGTACGTGCGGCGCCGCTGGATGTCGTACCCGCCCCGGAGCGCGGCCAGTGTGCCGTCGCGGTCGCTCGTCTGCCCGGTGACGTTGAACCACATCCTGAAGTCGGGAGCGAAGCACGCCGCCACGGCGTCGAGGTCGCCGGCCTCGATGGCGTCGAAGAGCGCGTGGCACAGCCGCCGGTGGACCGTGTCGGTCGCGAGCACCGACGGCCGGCTCACGGTGGATCAGTCCTGCCGGCCGCTGATGGTCCGGCCGAGGTTCTCCGGCACGTAGTCGTCCGGCGCGGCGATCTCGACGATCGGGTCGTCGCGGTCGTCGAACTCGGTCCGGAGCGCCCGGGAGATGACGGCGTGCCCGGCGTACATCACCGTGATGTAGGTGAATTCGAGGATCTGCTCGTCGTCGAAGTCCTCGCGCAGCGCCTGGAAGATCCCGTCGTCGACCCGGCCGTGCTGGAGCACGAGGGCGTCGGTGTAGGCGAGCAGCGCACGCTCGGTCTTGTCGAAGAGGTCGGACACCTCCCACGACTTGAGCGCCTCGATCTTCTCCTCGCTGAAGCCGTAGGCCCGGCAGGCCTTGCAGTGCTGGGAGAAGACGAACTGGCTGCCGACGAGCCACCCGGCCCGGGTCTGACCGAGTTCGCGGTGGCGGGGCTCGATGCGGCGGTCGGGGCTGGCGTACAGGCCGAAGCCCCGGCACGCGTACTCGAGCACGTCCGGCGAGTTGGCGTACACGGTCCACCAGTCGCCAGGCGTGCCCGTGGCCGTCCCCGGTTCGGCGACGGGGTCCCGGTCGCCGAAGAGGATGTCGTACATGTTCAGCACGATCTTGGCGCTCGCCTCGCCGCGCGGGATCTGTCGGAGCCTGGGCATGCGATCGGTCTACCAGGTTCGACGCTCCATACCAAGTGGTATGGTACGGAAACCTCAGACCCGGGCCAGGAGCTCCCAGGTCGCCGTGAGCTGCTGCTGCGCCGACGACCGCGATCCGAGCGGGCCGACATGGGCGAAGCCGACGCCGGCGTAGTAGAGGATCTTGGCCCGGAGCTCGGCCTCGCCGGCCTCGAAGCCGAGGCGGACGAGGGCGGACTGCACCGCGGCGAAGACGGCGCGGTCGGCGAGACGGATCGCGGCACGGGCCCGCTCGTCGGTCTGGGCCCAGTCGCGCATCGCCCGGGTGAGGTTGCGGTTGTGGCCGTCGGCGAAGAGCTTCATGGCCCGGAGCAGGACCTGCTCCGGGTCGGCGCCGTCGTCGTCGAGGCCGGGCAGGTGCGCGCTCTCGTCCGCCCACCGGTCGGCGAGCGCGCCGAGGAACGAGTCGATGTCCTCGAAGTGCCAGTAGAAGCTCCCCTTGGTGACGCCCAGCCGCTCGCACAGTCGCTGGATCTTCACGCCGCCGATGCCGTCGTCGACCATGATCTCGAAGGCGGCGCGGAGCCAGTCGTCGGCGCCGAGCCGACCGGAGTCGTTGGTGGCGCTCGACGACGCCGCGCTGGTCGTGCGAGCCATGGATCGACCCTACCGTCGGCCCGTCAGGCCGCCGGGACGTCGCCGGCCGTCCGGGCCAGCAGCTCGCGGTAGACGTCGGGGTCGAACAGGAGCGGCTTGTCGCCGAGGAAGAGCTTCCCGTACCGCTCGAAGAAGACGAGCTGCTTGATGAGGAGCAACTCGCCGCGGGACTGCGGCGGCGGACCCTCGCCGTCGCCGTCGCGGGCCCGGCGACGGGCGTCGCGCAGGGTCGCGTACCACTCGCGGATCGACGACGGCACCGGGAACGGCTCCTCGCCGGCAAGGTCGGCCAGCTGGGTCGAGGGCAGGAGCATCAGGAGGTTCAGCTCCGAGAACGGCATCGTCATGATGGCGATCGTCTGCCCCCGGACGAGGTGCAGGAACTGCTCCGGCGAGATGCCGACCTGGGC
>JBHIXO010000010.1:0-35103 GCA_041984725.1 Acidimicrobiales bacterium
CTGCCCGAGATCACGTGGTTCGACAACCCGCCGATCCCCTTCGTCAACCACGTGGCCACGGCGGCCGCCGCCGTCCACGCCGGGCTGTGCGACGTCGTGCTCGCCTACCACGCCGCCTACCGCCTCCCCTGGAACACGCTGAAGTCGCTCCAGGACCCGTTCCGCATGAACGTCATGGGGATGTCGCTGCCCAACCCGGGTCCGGAGACGATCTTCGGCGCCATGGGGTACACCGCCTGGGCGGCGCGCTACATGCACGACTTCGGCGTGCCGAAGGAGCACTTCGGCCTCGTGTCGATCAGCGACCGCTCCAATGCCGCCCGCAACCCGGCGGCGGCCCTGCGGGACCCGATCACGATGGACGACTACCTCGCGGCGCGCATGATCCGCTGGCCCCTGTGCCTGCTCGACATGGACGTCCCGGTCGACGGCGCCGACGCCTTCGTCATCACGACCGCCGAGCGGGCGCGCGACCTCCCGCTCCGGCCGGTCCTGATCGACGCGGCGGTGCTGGGCATGATCGACAAGCCCCAGGAGGACCAGACGCCGAGCCTGCGACGCCACGGCCAGCACGCCGTCGTGGAGGGCATGAAGGCCAAGGCGGGGTTCTGGATCGACGACATCGACGTCTACTTCCCCTACGACGGCTTCACCCCGATCACGCTCAACTGGTTCGAGAACGTGGGCTACTGCGGACCCGGCGAGGCCGGCGCGTTCCTCGGGGCGAACTGGGACAGCGACGGTGACCGCATCCTCCTCGACGGACGGGTGCCCGTGAACCCCCACGGCGGCTCGCTCTCGGAGGGCGGGACCCAGGCGTCGGGCCACATCCGCGAGGCGGTCCACCAACTCCAGGGGCTCGCCGGCGACCGCCAGGTCGACGGCGCCGAGCGAGCGCTCGTGACGGCGGGGGGCTTCTTCTTCAACGCGCAGGGCCTGACGCTGCGCCGCGACGGCTGAACGCCGCGCCTGGCGGGCGCTCTCGGGAATTGCATATACTCTTCTAGCGATATCGATTCCACGAGACGATCAGGCAACGGGGGAAGCATGACGGCCATCTGCGAAGGACTCAACGTCATCGAGATCGGCGCCGGCAGCGGCGCGGCATCCATGGCGGGGATGGTGCTGGCCGACGCCGGCGCCCGCGTGATCAAGATCGAGCCACCCGAAGGCGACCTGCTGCGCACCCGCAACCCGAGCGGGTTCAAGGTGTGGAACCGGGGCAAGGAGTCGATGGTCGTCGACCTGCGCTCCGACGAGGGGCAGCGCCAACTCCGCGACCTCGCCGCGTCCGCCGACGTCGTCATCGAGGGCTTCGCGCCCGGCACGACCGAGGCGTGGGGCATCGGGGCCGACGACCTCCGCGGCGCCAACCCGTCCTTGGTGCACTGCTCGATCACCGGGTTCGGACGCACGGGCGGCTACGCGCACCTCAAGGGGTATGACTCCCTGGTCGGAGCCAAGGCCGGACTGTGGGCGCGGGGCGCGTGGGGCCATCGCGAGGGTCCCATCATGTTCCCGGTCCCCTGGGGCAGCTTCGGTTCCGCCATGCAGGCGGTCGCCGGCATCCTCGGCGCGCTGATCGTCCGCGACGAGACCGGCCGGGGCCAGGCCGTCGACGCCACGCTGGTGAACGGTGTCGACCCGCTCGACTACTTCGTCGCCACGATCGTCCAGCTCATGGCCAAGCAGGGCCAGTCGGCGTCGAGCGACTCGCGCTCGGTGACGGCGTCGAGCCGCTTCGGTGTGCTGCTCGCCACCAAGGACAGTCGCTTCATCCAGACCTCCACGCTGCTCCCCCACCAGGGACAGGCGCTGTGCGACGTCGCCGGGATCGGCGACATCACGAAGGAGGACCGCTTCAGCCGCATCCCGATGTTCGACAGCCCCGAGGACGCCCAGGAGTGGGAGGACCAGCTGGTCGCCGCGTTCCGTGAGCACGACCTCGACCACTGGCTGCCGAAGCTGCTCGCCAGCCCGGACATCGCCTTCGAGGTCGCCGGCACCAGCGAGGAGGGGCTCGACCACCCGCAGATCGTGCACAACGGCGACGTCATCACGGTGGACGACCCCGAGGTGGGTCCGATCCGCCAGGTCGGCCCGATCGGCCACTTCGCCGACACACCGATGGCGATCACGCGGCCCGCGCCGGCCCTCGGCGCCAACGACGGAGCCGTCGAGCGCGGTGAACGTCCGGCGCCGACCGGCGGCGACGCGCCGGCCCATCCCTTCGCCGGCATCACCGTGATCGAGTTCGGCTACTTCTACGCGATGCCGTACGCCACGGCCATGCTCGCCGCGCTCGGCGCCCGCGTCATCAAGATCGAGGACGCGAACGGCGACCCGCACCGCAACTCGTTCGGGCCCGAGGTGGCGAGCAACAAGACGACCGCGGGCAAGGAGAGCATCTCGCTCGATCTCAAGTCGGCGGAGGGGCAGGCCATCGCGCACGCCCTCGTCGCCAACGCCGACGCCTTCGTCACCGGCTTCCGCTCGGGCATCCCCGAGAAGCTCGGGCTCGGCCACGACGAGCTGAAGGCGATCAACCCCCGGCTGCTCTACGTCCACGCCGCCGGCTACGGCACCGACGGCCCGTACGCCGATCGGGCGCTCTACGCCCAGGCCGCCGAGGCAGTCGGCGGCGCGTTCGGCCGCCAGGTCGGGCACTGGATCGACCCGGCCCAGAGCATCGACATGAGCGTCGTCGAATTGCAGGCCATCGTGCTCCCCCGGCTCAACGCGCTCGTCGACGGTGACTCCAACGCCGCCCTCGGCGTGCTCGCCGCGCTCGCGCTCGGGCTGTACCACCAGCACCGCACCGGCGAGGGCCAGTACGTGCGCACGTCGATGATCTCGGGGAACGCGTGGGCCTACTCCGACGACTTCTGCACCTACGACGGCAAGCCACCCGTGCCGCTGTGCGACGACGACTACTACGGCACGAGCGCGCTGCAACGGCTCTACGCCGCCGAGGGCGACGGCTGGGTGTGCCTCGAGGTGCGGGACGACGACGAGTTCGCCGCCCTGGCCCGGACGATCGGCGCACCCGACCTGCTCGAGGACGACCGCTTCGCCACGGCCAGCGCCCGCGCCGACCACGACGCCGACCTGGTGAAGGTCCTCGCCGCCCGCTTCGCCGAGAAGCCGGCGGGCGAGTGGGAGTCCGAACTCTCGGCCGCCGACGTCGGCTGCGTCGAGGTGAACATGCAGGGCCAGCCCGTCTTCACGTCGTTCGACCCGGTGCTGCGCGAGGCCGGGCTCACCGTCACCGTCGAGCACCCCTTCTACGGCGAACTCGTGCGGGCCTCGCCGCCCGTGTCGTTCTCCGAGACGCCCGGCCGGGTCGCACCCCCGTGCATCCGTGGCCAGCACAACCGGGCGCTGCTCGAGGAACTGGGCCGCTCGTCCGACGAGATCGACGCGCTCGAGGCGTCGGGCGTGGTGGCCGCGCCCTCGCCCCCGCCGACGCAGGGCTGACGAACCCGACCCGGGGCGGGGCCGCTCGTCAGGCCCCGCCCTTGGTGAACGTGATCGGCACCGAGGTCGCCTGCCGCACGCCGGCGAACTCGAACTCGAGACCGGCACCACCGGCGAGGCGGTAGTCCGGGATGCGGCGGTGCAACTGGTCGATCGCGGCGCGCAGTTCGTTGCGGGCCAGGTGCGAGCCCAGGCACCGGTGGAGCCCGGACGCGAAGGCGATGTGCCGGTTCTCCGCCCGCTCGGGGTCGACGTCCAGCGGTTGGTCGAACGTCTCCGGGTCGAGGTTGCCGCTCGCCCAGCACAGGTAGATCAGGTCGCCCTCGCGCACGGGGACGCCGTTGATCTCGGTGTCGGCCGTCGCCCATCGCGGCCCGCTGGAGGGCACCGGGCTCTGGAAGCGCATGACCTCCTCGATCGCCGGGGCGAGTCGGTCGGGATCCGCGACGACGCGGTCCCGCTGCTCGGGGTGGGTCGCGAACCAGGCGAGGATGCACGACAGCGACGACGTCACCGTGTCGAGGCCGGCGATCGTGAACATGTGCATGATGTTGACGATCTCGTCGTCGTTCAGCGTGTGACCGTCGACCTCGAAGTGCATGAACGAGTCGAGCAGGTCGCCGGGTCGATCGCCGCTCGCCTTGCGCTCCTCCAGGCGTTGCCGGAGCAGGACGCGCATCTCGAGGCCGACCTCACGGGCCTCCCGTTCCTTCTGGTCGAGCGTCTCGGCCTCGGCCTTGAGGATCCGGTCCTTGAAGTCGATGAGTGCGGGCATGTCGTCGAGCGGCATCCCGAAGAGCGTGAGGAAGACCGTCGACGGCAGCGGCACGCAGAAGGCCTCGAACAGGTCGACCTCGCCGTCGTCGATGAACTCGTCGATGAGGTCGTCGGCCAGCGCCCGGATGTCGGGCTCCAGCAGCGCCATCTTCCGCGGGGCGAAGAGTGGATCGAGCAGCTTGCGGTAGTGGCGATGCAGGTCGCCGTCGAGGTGGAGCGGGATGAGGGGCTCGGCCGAACCCATGCCCATCGCCTCGCCCGTGGTGGGGTCGGCCGACACCAGGACCGGGTTGCGCCCGGCGGCGAGGATGTCATCCATCCGGAAGAAGCCGAGGCCGAACTCCCAGCGGACGACGGGTGTCTCCGCCGCGATGCGCCGGAGCACCGGCTGCGGGTCGACGAGGTCGAGCGCGCCGTTCGGCTCGTAGGCGATCAACGCCCGGAGCTCGGGGCTCATCTGCTCGTAGGGGATCTCGGCGACCTCGCGCATGGTTGCTCCTGTCTCGTGCCCGGCGCTTCGCTAGCATCTAGATCATAGTCCTGAATTCACTGCCGTCACCGGGGGAACGGTGCGGCCGAGAGGAGTCACCATGCGTCTCGCCGACAAGGTCGTCGTCATCACCGGATCCGGCTCGGGCCTCGGCCGCGAGGCCGGGCTCATGTTCGCGGAGGAGGGCGCGACGATCGTGAGCAGCGACGTCGTCCCCGGCCGCGCGCAGAAGGTCGCCAAGGAGATCGAGGCGGCGGGCGGCACCGCGATCGGGCTCGACGCCGACGTGCGCGTCGAGGACGACATGCGCCGTCTCGTCGCCGAAGCCGTCGAGGCCTACGGCCGCATCGACGTGATGTGGGCGAACGCCGGCGTCCCCGAGCCCGGCTTCGGCCAGCAGGCCTTCGTCGATTCCCGCCTCGACGACTGGAACGACATCTTCTCGGTGAACGCCACCGGGATCTACCTCGCGTGGCGCGAGGGCGCTCGCTGGATGATCGAGAACGGTCGGGGCGGCAACCTGCTGGCCACGACCTCGGCCTCGGCATTCGTCGCGTATCCGGGCTTCCCGATGTACACGGCGTCGAAGGCGGCGGCCAACGGTCTCGTCCGGGCTGCTGCGCTCGAGCTCGGCAAGCACGGCATCCGGGCCAACGCGCTCTGCCCGACGCACGGCATGTCGATCAACTTCGCGCTGCCACCGGACGCCGACGTGCTCGGGCTCTCCTACGAGCAGATGCAGGAGTGGGACCCCGACGCACGCGCCATGCCCCTCCGTTTGGAGCGGCCACCCGTGCTCAAGGACAACGCCTATCTCGCCCTGTTCCTCGCCTCGGACGAGTCGGCCTACATGTCGGGCCAGACCATCCAGGCCACCGACGGCGGCACCTTCGCCCGGACCTCGATCATCTTCCCGAGCGACCTCGACTCCGACGCCGACATCACCTCCGGCGCCATCCCCGAGGACATGCAGGACCAGATCAAGCGCTGACCGGCGCCTCACCCGAGGGGCGGCCGGTCCGCGTCAGCGACCGCCGGCCGGCCCCTCGGTGAGCACCGAGACCGCCGCCTCGAGGTGCCGGGCCATGCGGCGCGTCGCCGCCTCCTCGTCGCCGGCGCAGATGGCTTCGACGATGCCGACGTGGGCGTGATGGACGACGCCGGCGAGGCGCGCCTCACCGTCGCGGGTCCGGTACTCCGGGATGACATAGGTCGGCACGAGCTCGGTCATCACGTCGACGAAGAGGGAGAACGCCGGGTTCTGGGTCGTCTCGGCGATCAGCCGGTGCACGTCGTAGAAATCGAAGCGCCGACTCTCGTGATCGGCCTCGCCGGCCAGACCGGCGGTGAGCCTGGCGATCGCCGCGTCGTCCCGCCGGGTCGCGGCGCGGCGGACGGCGGCGACCTCGATCGCGGAGCGGGCCTCGTCGAGGTTGGCCCGGGTGACGCCCCGGTGCTGGAGCACGAGCAACGCCGACCGGACGATCGCCCGGATGTCCGGGGCGTTCACGATCACGCCACCGTTCGGGCCGCGTTTCGTGCGCACGGCGCCGTGGTGTTCGAGGATCCGGACGCCCTCGCGCAGGATCGCCCGGCTGACGTCGTACCGCTCGATCAGTTCCGACTCGGATCCGAGGACCTCGCCGACCGGCCAGCCCGCCCGCTCGATGTCCTCACGGATCGCACCGGCGACCTGCTCGGCGAGCTTGCCCTTCGACGCCGCGGCGATCGGACGCCGGCGGCGCCGTCGGTCCGCGGGGGCCCGGTTCACCCGCCGCCGAGCCGAGGCGATGAGGCGGTCCATCATCTCGGCGGACGCGGCCACGTCGCCGTCGTCGATGTGGTCGAGCATCTCCAGGTACCCCTCGAGATGGCGGAGGCGGTCGGCGGCGGTGACCTCTTTCGCCAGGGTCGAGTGGCCGGTCTCCATCTGGTGGACGCCGAGGTCCCCGAGCACACGGATGAACAACTCGAACACCGGGTTGC
This sequence comes from Acidimicrobiales bacterium, assembly GCA_041984725.1. Classification (GTDB taxonomy): domain Bacteria; phylum Actinomycetota; class Acidimicrobiia; order Acidimicrobiales; family Salinilacustritrichaceae; genus Salinilacustrithrix. Next base: position 6,731 of record JBHIXO010000010.1, read on the forward strand.
CGCCCATGCGGGCGATCTCGACCTCGGCCTCGACCAGCTGCCGTGGCTGGAAGTCGTGGCCCCGGTAGCCGACCAACACCTCGCGCAGCGCGGCGACGTCCTCGGGGCGGTGGTGCCGTGCGGCCAGCCGGACGGCTGCCATCAGCAACGGTCGGCGGACGTCGAACATCTGGTCCAGGCCGACGCCGGCGTGGGAGATCCAGATGCCGGCTGCCATCGCGACCGCGCCGGCGCTGGGCTCGCCCACGACGAGGCCGCCGCCGGGCCCGCGACGCATGGTGGCGACACCGGTGTGCTCGACGATGCGCACGGCCTCCCGGAACACCGCGCGGCTGACCCCGAAGCTCTCGACGAGATCGGACTCCGAGCCGAGCACCTCGCCCGTGGGCCACCCGAGCGCGGCGACCTCGTCCTCGATCCGACGGGCGACGACCGAGGCGAGCTTCGGCGCATCGACGAGGTCGGCGTGGAGCGACGATGCGGCATCAGCCACGGGTTCGGCTCCTGGTCGGAATCAGCACGATGAGGCGACTCTACGGCGAATGCGAGCGGAGCGTGCCGAATGGTCGCGGTGATCGGCGGCGGTCAGCGGGCGGCGGCACCCACGTCGGCGGGCCGCCGCTTGCGGCCGTCGAGGAACGGTTGCGAGTAGACCACGTTCCCGGTCAGCTGCGCAGGCGGTGAGGCGCACAGCACCAACGCGGCCTCGGCCATCAACTCGGGGCCCTCGATGCCGAAGCCGTCGACGAGGTCGTGGTGGCCCGCTCCGGGCGTGGCGACGTTGTCCCACGGCGCCAGTGCATTGACGGCGATGCCGTGCTCGTACAACTCGGCGGCCATCGCATTGCTCATGCGGTCGAGGCCGGCCTTCACCAGGCCGTAGACGCTGAAGCCGCGCGTCTGCACCTCGTCGAACGGCGGGCCCGCAGCATGGACGGCCGCCCGGCTCGTGATGTTGAGGATCCACCCCTCGCCCCGCTCCTTCATCCCGGGGACCACGAGCTGCGCCAGCTCGAACGGGGCCCAGAGCTGCACCTCGACCATGAGGTCGAACCGTTTGCGGGTGAAGTCCTCCACCGGGAGGAGGTAGGTCACGGCCGCGTTGTTGACCAGGATGTCGACCGGTCCGAGCTGCGCCTCGGCCTCGGCGACGAGGCGCTGACGGTCCTCGCTCGAGGTGAGGTCGCACCGCACCGCGATCGCCTCGCCACCCTCGGCCCGGATCGACTCGACGGTCTCGACCAGCGAGCCGTCGACACCGGGCTGGGGCTCGAGGGTGCGGGCCGCCAGCGCGACCCGGGCGCCGGCCCGGGCCAACCGGCGGGCGATCGCCTCACCGATGCCACGGCTCGCGCCGCTGACGATGGCCACTCTTCCGTCGCAACGTTCCACGAGAAGAGTGTACTGGTCTACCTGATTGCCGTCGACCTCAGAACAGGTCGACGATCGACGCGCCGGCGTCCTCCGCGAGGATGCGGCCGGCGGTCGTCAGGTGCTTGTGCCACAGGGCGCCGGCGGCCTCGACGTCGCCGTCGCGGATGAGCCCGATGAGCTTTCGGCGCGTCCGTTCGGACTGCTTGGCGAGCGTGGCGCGATCGCTGTCGCCGGTGTGGGACAGGAACGACCTGGTGGCGGCCTCCTCGATGTGCGCGAGCATCGACGTGATCAGCATCAGCGTCTGGTTGCCGGTGAGCTCGACCACCAAGGCGTTGAACTCGTGGAACCGTTCCGACTCGTTGGGATCGGTGTCGTCGAGGAACGCCTCGAGCTTGTCGGCGATCGACTTGCGATCGCGCCGCCCCGCGAGGATCTCGGCAGCCGGCGCCTCGATCACGACCCGGGCGTCGAAGACGTCGCCGACCGTGGTCCCCCGGTGCTGCAACACGAGGCCGGCATGCCGGGCGACGACGTCGGCCGACGGCTCCATGACGCGGGCACCGCCCTTGGCGCCCCGCCGGACGACGATGAGCCCCTCGGACTCGAGGATCCGGAACGCCTCGCGCAGCGTCGGTCGGGAGATCCCGAACTCCTCCATGAGCTCGCTCTCCGGCGGGAGGGCGTCCTCCTCGTGGAGCTCGTGGAGCACGATCTGGCGCCGGATCTTCGACGCGACGAGCTCCGCCGTCTTGGGCACCCGGACCACCGGACGCTTGGCCGTCGCATCACTCACGCTGCGAAGCGTACGGCCCCCGGGAGCGGCCATCGGCGATCAGCGGTCGAACACGGTGGCGGCGTTGCCGCGCATGATCCGCTCGACCGAGGCGTCGTCGAGGGGGTCGAGCAGCTTGGCGAAGTCGGCCGGCTCTGCGAGGCCCTCGGCGTGCGGGAAGTCCGAACCCATGACGAGGCACTGGTCGCCCCCGCTGAGGTTCTCGACGATCCAGGGGATGTCGTCCTCGGGGTACGGGGCGACGCGCACGAACTCCTGGAAGATCTTCGACGGGCGGTCGGCGAGCGGGCCGCCGATCCACGGGCCGTTGCGACCCATGCCCCGGCTCTTGTCCATGTGCTTCACCATGTGCGGCACCCAGCTGGCGCCGTGCTCGGCGACGAGGACCCGCAGGTTCGGGAAGCGGCCGAAGAGGTTGTCGAAGACGAACGCCGAGAGCGTGTCGATGACGGGACGTTCGCCGTAGATGTTCATCCACTGCCAGGCCGACATGTGCCACGCCGCCGGGTCGCTGTTCAGTCCCCAGTGCGGCGAGACCGACTCGAAGTAGTGGAACGGCATGATGTGGAGCGCCACGGTCACGCCGGCCTCGTTCAGCCGCGACCACACCGGGTCGAAGTACGGGTCGGACGGGCTGCGTCCGTACGCCGGGCCGGTCGGGAGCAGGACGAACCGAGCGCCCCGGTCGATGATCTGCTCGGTCAGGGCGACCGCCCGGTCGAGGTCGCGGAGGGAGAGCACGGCCGTCGCGTAGAGGCGGTCGTCGTGGTTGAAGCCCCAGGTCTCGTCGTACCAGCGGTTGAACGACTCGAGGTTCACGTAGAGGGCGTCGGTGTCCTTGACGTAGTGCTCCGCCGAGAGGGCGAGCCCGGCCGGGAAGAGCACGCACCGCTCGACGCCCTGCTCGGCGAGCAGTTGCAGGCGGGGTTCGCGCTCGAGGTACTCGACGCGCATCGGCTCGGGCTCGTAGGTCTCCTCGGGATTGCCCGAGCCCATCTGGCGGAGCATCTCCTTGAGCGACCCGGGGCGGTAGGCGAGGTCGAAGCCGAGGCCGGACTCGCTGTTGAACGTCGCGATCCGGGTGCCGGCCAGGATCTTCTCCTCACCGTTGGCCAGCGTGACGGGCGTCAGCGCGCGGTCCTGGTACGCCTTCGGCAGGTAGCGGGTGAACGCGTCCCGAGGCTCGTAGCAGTGCGTGTCGCAGTCGACGATTCCGTATCCGAGCTGACTCATCCCAACCTCCACAGACCTCGGGCGTAGAGCACAATCATACAACTGATTTGCCGGTCGGGCCACCCACCGGAATCACGTTTCGGTCGACGTCGACCAGAACCGGTCCCACGTCTCGAACGCCGCCGGGAGCTGGGGGACCGTTCCGTGCCAGTGGTCGAAGCCGACCCGTTGCGGGTGGGCGTCGACGTCGGCGGCGTACCAGTGCCGTTCGCGGCGGCGCTCGAAGTACCACTCCCCGTCGACCCGCCGGTAGCCGTCGGCGTACGCGATCGCCATCACGATCCAGCGGTCGCCGACCTCGTGCTCGGCCCGGCAATACGTCGTACCGGTGGCGCGATCCGGATCGGCAGCATCGAGATCGACCCGGTGACCGCAGATCTGATGGACCGATCGTCCGAACGAGCGCAGGAGTGGCTCGATCTGCCGGCGCAGCGCCGCTCGCCCGCGCTCCTCGCGGCCGACCTGCACGTCGGGCACGAACAGCGCGACCCAGGCGTCGAGGTCACGCCCGTCGACCGCGAGCGCGTAGCGGATCGGCAGTTGGCCGATGGCGAGCCGGCTCTCGATCCGATCGAGCCGCTCGACGATCGGGGACACCTCCCGAGGCGCCGCCGGCGCGGGACGCCGGAGTCGGGCGGTCCGTGACGCGATGCGCCAACCGTCGGCGGACCGCACGAACACGTCGTCGTACACGACCGAGCCGACCCTGCCGCCGTCGCCGACACCGATGCCCTTCGACCGCCCGCGGACGACATCGCCGTCGGCCCAGACCACGAGGTTGCTGGCGTGGTGGGCGAGCGGGTGCTGGTCGAGGTCCGCCGACCACCGGTCCACGAGGTCGTCGAGCGACCGGTACTCGGACACCCCGAAGTCGGTGGCGTCGTACACCAGGTCGGCGGTGAAGACCTGATCGAGCTCGTCGAATCGGCGGTCGTCGATCAGGTGGCCGTAGCGGGCGACGAGTTCGTGGATTTCGAGGCGATCGTCAGCGCGCAGGTTCCGGGGTCCGTGTCACGAGTGGAGCTTGCCAGAACCGTTAGATCTCTGTACTCATTGTGCATGCCTGTCGAACCGTCGGAATCGCCGCCCCACCGACCGCTCCACGGTCGAACCGCCATCGTGACCGGCGGTGGGCAGGGCATCGGCCGGGCGATCGCGCTCGTCCTCGCCGAGCGGGGCGCCGCCGTCGTCGTCACCGGCCGCACGCGCAAGACGATCGACGCCGTCGCCGCCGAGATCGAGGACCGGGGTGGGGCCGCGCTCGCGATCGCCGGTGACGTGGGGGCGCGCGCCGACGTCGAGGCCACGGTGGCCCGCACGGTCGAGCGGTTCGACGGGATCGACATCCTCGTGAACAACGCTCAGACACCGCCCACGACGGGACCGCTCCTCGACCTGGACGACGCCAACTTCGAGCGCACGTTCCGCAGCGGGGCGTTGGGCAGTCTCTACTTCATGCAGGCCTGCCACCCGCACCTGCAGGCCCGCGGTGGCGGGAGCATCGTGAACCTGGGCTCGTCGACGTCGATCACGGCCGACCGCGGCTTCGCCCCCTACGTGATGACGAAGGAGGCGATCCGGGGCCTGACCCGCGTCGCGGCGAACGAGTGGGGTCCCGATGGCATCCGGGTCAACGTGGTGTGCCCGGCCGCCATGAGCCCGAGCGCCGCGAGGTTCCGAGACGACGACCCCGACCGCTGGGCCAGGGTCGTCCGCCAGATCCCGCTCGGCCGCATGGGCCGCCCGGCCGACATCGCCGCCGCGGTGGCCGCGCTCTGCGGCGACGACCTCCGCTTCCTCACCGGGGCCACCCTCCTCCTGGACGGCGGACGACTCCTCGTCGCTTGACCACGATCGGGTGCACGTCGGCTCCGGTCGGAGCCGAAGCGCGCCGAGAGCGCGCTTCGGATCCTCCGGAGGCCGGTCACATGCTCAGGCCGCCGTCCACGACGAGCGACGTCCCGGTGGTGAATCCGGCGAGATCGTCGAGCAGGTAGCGGACCGCGTGGGCGATCTCGGCCGGGCGGCCCAGACGGCCGAGCGGGATCCGACGTTCGATGGCGGCGACGAACGCGGGATCGGTTTCGGCGGTGATCCCGGTGTCGGCCGTGGGGCCGGGGAGGACCAGGTTGACCGTGATCCCGTCCCGCTGGACCTCCCGGGCGAGGCTGCGGGCCAGGCCGAGGAGCCCCGCCTTCGACGCGGCATAGGCCGCCTGCGTCGCGTTGCCCATCGTCGCGGCGATCGAGGACACGAACACCATCCGGCCCCGCCCGCTGGCCCGGAGTGCGGGCAGGGCCGCGTCGACCAGCGCGTAGGCGCCGCCGAGGTTCGTGGCGACGACGGCGTCCCAGTCGGCCCGGGTCAGTTCGCCGATCGGCGCATCGCGGGAGATGGCTGCAGAGGCCACGACGTGGTCGAGACACCCGAACCGGTCCAGGGCCGCCGCCACCGACCGCTCGCACCCGCCGTCGACGGCCACGTCGGCCGCGACCACCTCGATCCGCTCGTGCGCGGCGGCCAGCGCGGTCGCGGCGCCGTGATCGCTGCGGTAGGTCGCGAGAACGTGCCAGCCGTCGGCGGCCAGACGGGTGCTGATGGCGGCGCCGATGCCCCGCGTGCCGCCCGTGACCAGTGCGACGGGGGCGGTGTCGTGGACGGACATGGCCGACGCTCAGCGACCGGTGAACATCGGCGGACGCTTCTCCGTGAACGCCGCCATCGCCTCGGCGGCGTCGGCGGTGTTCGAGTTCTGCGCGAGCGCCATCGCCTCGGCATCGAGCGCGGCATCGAGCGTCGACGCCATCGCGCCGTCGAGGTTGGCCTTGATGGCGCGCAGCGCGAGGGGTGCGTAGCCGGCGACCCGATCGGCGAGCGCGGCCACCTCCGCCTCGAATCGATCGTCGTCGTACACCCGGGTCACCAGACCGATCCGCTCGGCCTCGGCGGCCCCGAGGTGGTCGCCGACGAGGAGCAGGTCGCGCGCCCGCCCCGCACCGACGATGCGGGGCAGCGTCCACGTGATGCCGTAGTCACCCGTCTGGGCCGCCGCCCCGAACGCGGGGACGAAGCGGGCCGACGACGCCGCGACCCGGAGGTCGCAGGCGCACGCCCAGCCCATCGCGCCGCCGGCGCAGACCCCGGTCACCGCGGCGATCGACACCGCGGGAAGTGCCCGGAGCACCTCGGCGATGCGCAGGAGCGCTCGGGTGTCGTCCCGACGGCGCCGGACCTCGGCCTCGTCGACGCCCGCCGGCAGCAGGCCCGCCATGGCGCGCAGGTCGCCGCCGGCCGAGAAGGTGCCGCCGGCACCGCTGAGCACGAGCACCCGGATGTCGTCGTCGGCGGCGACCACGTCGAGGCACCGCAGCACCGCGGCGGCGACGTCGCCGTCGAACGCATTGCGCCGGTCCGGCACGTCGAGGACGATGCGGGCGACGTGCCCGTCGACGGTCAGCCGGACGCGATCCTCCCCCGCAGCCGGTCCGGTCACGACGGCCCGCCGTCGATCCCGGCCAGCCGCCGCGCGAGTCGCTTGGCGTGCTCGATGTCGTAGTGGTTCCGCGTCACGATCCGCTGGGCGTAGAGCCCACCACCCGACTGCAGCCACGAGACGGCCTCGCGCCCGCCCCACTCGTCGGCGGTCATGTTGTGGATGGCGTGGAACAGGGCGAGGCGGTCCTCGGCGTCGGTGCCGGCCGCACCGCGCAGGTACTTGGCGACGTAGGGACCCGTCTCGGGGTTCTCGAGGTCGGCGAAGCTGGGCGCGGTCGCGACCGTGCCTCCGGCGATGTCGTGGAGGTGGCGGACCATGACGGCGTACTGCGTCGCGGCGTGCAGCTTCCCGGCGTTGGTGTAGAGCTCGCTCGGTACGAGCATCCCGTCAGCGGTGCGATCGACGTTGGCCAGCGCCGCCTCGAGACACGCCCGCGTCATGGTGGCGTAGAGCACGAGGTCGGCGAGCTTGTCCTTGATGTGGGGGATGCCGGCGATCCCGTTGGCCTCGGCGATCAGCTGGGCGAGGCCGACGAGCTCGTCGCCGAGGTGCGCCATGTGGGCGACGCCCGAGAGTCGTTCCCACAGACCGAGCGAGTGGGCGATCACCGCCGAGCGGTCGACGTCGCCGTCGAGGAAGACCCGCTCGTGGGGCACGAACACGTCGTCGAGGACGACCATCGAGTCGGGCAGCGCGACCGCCCGGGTCACCGGCTTGTCGCGGTCGTGGCCGTGGCGGGCGTGGTGGCTGCTGGTCACCTGCACGACGCCCGGCGCGTCGGCGGGGATGGCGCACGCCACGGCGTAGTCCTCCTCGCCGGGGCGCATGCGCTTGGTCGGGAGCACGACGAGCTCGTGCGCCAGGGGGCCGGCCGTGATGTGGAACTTCGCACCCCGCACCACGATCCCGTCGGGCCGGCGCTCGACCACCCGGACGTAGAGGTCGGGGTCGTCCTGCTTCGAGGGCGGGAGGGTCCGATCGCCCTTGGCGTCGGTGATGAGCTCCGCGACGCGGACGTCGCGCCGTGCGCAGTCGTCGAACCAGGCACGGATCCGTTCGGGTGCGGCCGGGTCGGCCTCGCCGAGCACCGGCGAGGCCGTCAGCAGGGCCATCGCCACGGCGGACAGCGAGAGCGTCACGTCGTGCTCCACCAGCAGGTCGCAGCGGGCGCGCAGGTCGTCGATGCTGCGCGGGATCGTGAGCGCGGGGTTGACCGCGTCGGGCTCGTCGCGGTGCAACCGGTCGTAGGTGGCGGCGACGATCCCCGCCGACGCCCCCAGACCGGGATGCGCCGTGACGTCGGGGACCCGCTCACCGTCGAGGTGGACGACCCGGCCGTCGCGCAGGGACGCCAGGTATTCGTCGCCGGTCATCATGGTCGTGGCTCCCTGGGTAGGCCGAGCACGCGTTCGGCGAGCGTGTTCCGTTGGATCTCGTCGGTGCCGCCGGCGATGCGCATCATCGGCGCGCCGGTGACCCAGCGGGTCCAGGCGAAGGTCCCCCACTCGCCACGGTCGGCGGTCAGGCTCGGGCCGAGCAGCTCGCCGGCGAGGTCGCCGCAAGCGTTCACCTGATCGGAGAAGAGCAGCTTGGTGATCGACCCGTGGGCCTCGGTCAGCCGCTCGCGCAGGAACGACGCCGTGTGCAGACGGGCGAGTGCTTGACGCACCAGGGGGTCGTGGGTGCGGCCGACGTGGCGGGCCAGGTCGACGAGGCGGGCGACGGGGTCGACCGCGGCGTTGTTCGCCCCGGCCCCGACCGACGACCGCTCCGCTTGCAGCGTCTCCATCACCGCCGCCCACCCGCTGCCGGGTTCGCCGACGCGGTCGCGGTCGGGGATGCGGACGTCGTCGAGGAAGACCTCGTTGAAGTGGCTCTCGCCGGTGGCCTGGCGCAGCGGCCGCACGGTGACGCCGGGTGCCCGCATGTCGACGAGGAACATCGTGAGACCGCGGTGGCGGCTGGTGGGATCCGGGTCGGTCCGGGCCACGAGCTGCCCGACGTCGGAGAAGTGCGCCTGCGAGGTCCACACCTTCTGCCCGTTCACGACCCACTCGTCGCCGTCACGCCGGGCCGTCGTGCGGATCGCGGCCAGGTCGGAGCCGGCCTCGGGCTCGCTGAGCAACTGACAGCAGATCAGGTCGCCGCGGTGGATGCCGGGGACGAAACGCGCCTGCAGGTCGTCGCTGCCGTGACTGCGGATGGCCGGAGCGACGAGGTGCGTGCCCGTCGCGAACGGTTGCTGGTCGGGCACCTCGAAGTCGCGCTCGAGGCGCCGGTACTCCTCGTCGTGCTGCAGGTCGTGACCTGTGCCGAACCCGTGGTCGTACGCCAACCGCCGCCAGGCGCGGCCCGCCTCGACGGCGCGCGCCTCGGCCTCGGCGTCGGGTACCGGGTCGAGCAGGCCGATGTCGTCGGCTCCGCTCCCCCAGCCCGACACGACGTCGCCGGACCGCCGGCGCTCGGCGTGGGCGTGCAGGAACGCCGCGGCCCGCTCCCGGAACGTCGTGTCGGACACCATGGTCGGCGCGTTCATGCGACGAGGTCGTTGCCGAGGTTGCCCAGGTTCTTGATCCGGTTCTCGCCCACCCGGGAGTAGTCGTAGCCCGACAGCGGGTATCCGTTGGTGAGGAAGCAGAACGACGTGCCGACCTCCGGATCCATGAACGCCAACTGGCAGGGCGCGCCGCCGTTGCCGAACGTGCGCGGCGATCCGGTGCGGGGCGACCACTGCCCGCCGATCTCCCCGGAGACGGTGCAGAACCACCCCATGTTCAGGATCTCGTCGCTGCCGCCGTAGAGCTTGTCGCCGTACGGCGGTTCCGACCGGTGGATCGAGGTCGCCCGGTCGACGATTCCCGAGGGCCAGATGTCGGAGTGGTGGAGCGCCTGGAAGAACAGGGCGACGCTGGCCGCGTCGCCGACCATCGAGTGGCTCGGCTCGCCGCCGGCGAGGACCTCGGCGTTCGCGAGGTACCACGGCCCCCACGGGTCGACCTCCTGGTCGTCGCTCGTGCGGTCGATGGCGATCGGGGCCTCGACCACGGCGTCGAACTCGTCGACCGGGACGGGCAGACGCAGGTTCAGTCCCAGCGGCTCGACGATCTCGGCCCGGAGGTACTCGCTGAAGGGCAGACCGGTTCGGGCCTCGACCACCTCGGCGAGCACCCACGCCGCACTCGTGAGGTGGAACTGCAGACGGCTGCCGGGCTCCCAGTCGAGGCGCCACCTGGCCATGGCGGCGAGCCGGGTGCCCCGGTCGAGCATCTTGGGGTGGCCGAGCGGGGCGAAGGGGAAGCCGGCCGAGTGGGTGAGGACGTGCTCCAGGGTCACGGCCTCCTTCCCGTTCGCCCCGAACTCGGGGATGATGTCGGCGATGCGCTCGTCGACGCCGACGACGCCCTCGCCGATCAGCTTCCACAGGACCGATGCGACCACGGTGCGGCCCACCGACTGGAGGATGTACCCCCGGCCCGGCCGGGCGTCACCGAAGGTCTCGAAGGCGACGAGTTGCCCGTCCTTCGCGACCGCGACCTGGGCCGACGGCAGCGGGCCGCCCTCGACCTCGAGGCGGGCCCGGCGCAGGAAGACGTCGAGCCGGGCGGGGTCGATCCCGACGCTCTCGGGCGGGACGAGGGTCGTCGGTGTGGCCAGCATGGGGCGACCGTACCATAGACAGGCAGATGAGTAACCTCTATTGTGTCGACAGAACCCGCCGACCCCACCCCGACCCTGAACCGCCCTCCGGGGGAGGCAGGGACAAATGGTATGTTTGTCGTACTCTTCTCGTATCGGGAGATCCCTCCCGTGTCGGAGGACGGCGGGCGGTCGAGCCGGGAAGCCCACTCCACCGAACCGAAGGACCACTGGGGGAACGATCCGTGGCCACACCACACCACACCGACCGTCGCAGCGCACCCCGCACCGCCGGCTCGATCGGCCGCCTCCCGCTCGTCGCGCTGCTGGTCGCCTCGCTGCTGATCGTGGCGTGCGGTAGTCGGCGAGACCACGCCGAGGTCGTGGCGGCGGCGAGCGGTGGCGACTCGGCGACCGACTTCGGTGACGACTTCGCCGCGCCCTCCGGACCGGGCTCGACCGTGCCCGGCGGCTCCGGCACCGTGGACGACTCCGGGACGACATCGGGTGGAACCGGGACGGGCTCGACGGCGACCACCGCGCCCGGCGGCACGTCGACCGGCGGTCAGTCGACGGGCGGCTCCACCCCCGGTGCCCAGCCCTCGGGCGGCCAGACCCCGGACGGCGGAAGCCAGACCCCCGATCCCGGGGCCGGCGGCGGCGACGCCGGCGGTGGCGGCACCCCCGCCGTCAGCTGCCCCGACGGACCGCTCTCGCCGGTCCGCATCGGTCACGTCGGCGGCTACGAGGGACTCGTCGGCGCCACGCTGAACGGCGGCCTCGAGATGGCCCAGGTCTGGGCCCGCTCGGTGAACTCCCGCGGCGGTCTCAACTGCCATCCGGTCGAGATGGTGGCGGTGAACGACCGCAACGACCCCAACACCAACGCCACGCTCGTCCGGCGCCTCGTCGAGCAGGAGGGCGTCATCGCGTTCGTCGGCAACCTGACGCCGCTGTCGATGGGCGGCGGCCTCGCCTATCTCGAGCAGCGCCAGGTGCCGCTCGTCGGTGGCGACCTCGTCCACCCCGGCTGGGCGTCGTCGTCGATCGCGTATCCCCAGGGCATGACGACCGACATCGGCGCGCCGGGGACGATCCGCGAAGGCGTGAAGAAGGCCAAGGAACGCGGCCTGCCGAATCCCGAGCGAGCGGCGATCTTCGTGTGCGAGGTGGAGGCCTGCACCTCGGCCCTCACCCCGGTGCAGCAGCAGTCCGGCACCGGGTACGACCTCGTCTACTCCCCCGGGATCAGCCTGACCCAGACCAACTTCACCAACGAGTGTCGCGAGGCCAGGGACCGGCAGGTGGGGACGCTGTTCGTCGGCGGCGCCGGCGCCACCCTCGAAGCCGTCGCCAACTCGTGCGTCGACCAGGGCTACACGCCCCAGTTCGTCACGTACAGCCTGGCGATCCAGGACAGCCTGGCGGGCAATCCCAACCTCGAGGACACCGTCGGCGCCGCTCCCACCTTCCCGTGGATGCTGCGCGACGGCGCCGCCGCCGAGTACGGCGAGGCGCTCGCCCGCTACGCGCCGAACCTGTCGACCTCCGGGGCCGCGTCCCAGGTCTGGGTCTCGGGCAAGCTGCTCGAAGCCGCGTCGGTGAACCTGCCCGCCGATCCCACCTCGGCCGACGTCCTCGCCGGCCTCGCGACGATCTCGGGGAACAACCTCGGGGGGATCGCCGCACCGCTCACGTTCGGCGGCGCCAAGAAGAACAAGCCACGTGCTACTTCCTCGTCCAGGTCTCCGGTGGCGCCTGGACCGGCCCCCGGGGCACCGAGTGCATCAGCTGACGCCCACCTCGACGACCGCTTCGTAGGAGACACCACGATGCCGATCAAGACCTTCCTCCGTCAGCACTGGGACCGGGCCGCGGGCTGGGGCTCGATCGCGCTGGGTGCGATCGTCCTGCTGCTGGGCTGGCTCGGGGTCAGCGACACCGTCTACCCCGCCGAGCAGATCCCCTACGTGCTGTCCGGGGGCGTGTTCGGGCTGTTCCTCTGCGGCGTCGGCGCGACGCTCCTGCTGTCGGCCGACCTGCGCGACGAGTGGCACAAGCTCGACAGCATCGAAGAGGCCATCCGCGAGCACGGCGTCCCCGCCGACGCCCCCTCGATGAACGGGACCGCCTCGCACTCCACCGAGCACGACGAGCCCGCACCGGCCCCACGCACGGCCGGGGGCAAGCGCCGCCCCATCCGCGCCGGGCGGGCCTGAGTCGATGCCCGCCCTCCAGCTCCACCGACCGACCGGGCCGTCCACGGCCTGGAAGGGCGAGGACCTCCTCCGCCTCCTGGCCACGACCGGCATCGGCCTCGCGCTGATGGTCGCGGCGTGGTGGCAGGCCGCCGACGAGGTGCTGCTCGAGGACCAGGTGGGCTGGGCCAACCTCTCGGTGGGCGGTGCGCTGCTCGCCAGCTACGGCCTCGTCTCGTGGATCCTGCGCGGTCGTCGAGCCGTCGGCCAGCGCCGGGTCCAGCTCCTGGGCGAGGCCGTGGTGGTCGATGAACCCGGGCCGACGACGTCGGGGGACGACACCATCGTCCAGCACGACGGAGCCCTCGTCGCCGTCGTCGACCGGCGCTTCTTCCACCGAGCCGGGTGCCCCCTCACCATCGACCGTCCGACCGAGGCGACGTCACGAGACGCCCACCTCGCCGCCGGTCGCGACGCCTGCGGGGTGTGCCGACCGTGAGCGACTGGCTCCCCGCCATCGTCACCGGCCTGGTGATCGGCTCGATCTACTCGATCGCCGGCATGGGCCTGGTGCTGACCTTCAAGACGTCGGGTGTCTTCAACTTCGCGCACGGTTCGTTCGCCGCCGTCGCCGCCTACGTCTTCTTCGAGCTCTGGAACGACGTCGACATCCCCTGGCCGATCGCCGTCCTGCTCACGATGGCGATCGTGGGCGTCGGGGGCGGGTTGCTCCTCGAACGGCTCGCCCTCCTGCTGAGCGACGCCTCCACCGCGGCGCGCGTCGTCGCGACCGTGGGGCTGTTGGTCCTGTTGCAGGGCGCGATCACCCTCCGGTACGGGTTCCAGTCGATCGCCGTCCGTGACCGATTCCTGCCCGACGGCGTGACCTTCGTCGCCGACACCGCGATCCGCACCGATCAGTTCATCGTCATGGCGATCGCGCTCGTCACCGCCATCGGCCTCTACGTCTTCTTCAAGCAGTCGCGGACCGGCGTGGCCATGCAGGGCGTCGTCGACGACCCCGCCCTGCTCGGCCTGCAGGGCACCAGCCCGGCCAAGGTCCGCCGCACCGCCTGGATCGTCGGCACCAGCTTCGCCGCGCTGTCCGGCATCCTGCTCGCCCCCGAGTCGGGCTTCGTCGACGTCAACATCCTCGTGCTGCTCGTCGTCCAGGCCTTCGGGGCCGCGGCGATCGGTGCCTTCAACAGCCTCCCGATGACCTACGCCGGCGGTCTCATCGTCGGCGTGCTGTTCAGCGTCTCGGTCAAGGCCGTCGCCGACACGCCGTCGTTGTCCGGTCTCCCGTCCAACGTGCCGTTCATCGTGCTGTTCTTCGGCCTGCTCGTGACACCGAAAAAGAAGCTGATCGAGCGAGGCGCCCGGATCGTGCGTCGGGCCCCGGCCCCACCGACGTTCTCCCGCACCACGCTCGCCGTCAGCGGCGTGATCGGCGGCATCGCCCTCCTCCTCGTCCCGAACTTCGCCGGGCTGCGACTCATCGCCTACACGGACGCGATGGCGTTCGTCGTGGTGTTCGCCTCGCTGTCGCTCCTCGTGAACGTGTCGGGGCAGGTCTCGCTGTGCCACATCGTGTTCGCGGCCATCGGCGCCACGACCTTCGCCCACGCGGCCGACGCCGGCATCCCGTGGGGCATCGCCGTCCTCGTCGCCGGTGCCGCCGCCCTCCCGATCGGCGCCGTCGTGGCCATCCCGGCGATCCGTCTCTCGGGCGTGTACCTCGCCGTCGCCACGCTCGGCTTCGGCATCCTCGTCGAGCGCACGTTCTTCGGGACGTTCCTGATGTTCGGGGTGCAGCAATCGGTCGAGGGACCCCGGCCCGGGATCCTCTTCACGAGCGACAAGGCGTACTACTACCTCGTCACGGCCATCGCGCTGGCGTGTTGCGGGCTGGTCCTGTTCGTCCGCTCGAGCCGGCTCGGCCGCCTCCTGCGAGCCATGGCCGACTCCGACACCGCCCTGGCCGCGCACGGCACGAACACCAACGTCACCCGCGTGTTCGTGTTCTGCATCTCCGCCTTCCTGGCCGGCATCGGCGGAGCGATCGCCGTGCCGATCACGGGAACGGCGAGCGCCCTGCAGTACCAGTTCTTCCTGTCGCTCGTCGTCGTCGCCGTCCTGGCGATCTCCGGGCGGCTCCCGCTCGTGTCCCCGTTCGTGGCCGCCCTCCTCTTCAAGGTCCTCCCCCAGGAGGCACCCGACCCGGCCATCCTCGACTGGCAGAACGTGCTGTTCGGCGCCGCCGCCATCCTCGCCGCCATCGGGCCGTTGCGGCGCCTCGCCGACGCGGCGTCGAAGTCGCCCCGCTTCGGCGGTCGCGCCCGGACCGACGCCACGCCCACCTCCTCCGGCGGCGCCTCGCCCGCATCGCCGGACGGCGCCGTCGAGACCACCCGCGAACCGGAGTTGGTGTGAGATGAGCACCGTCGACCCCGACCTCCAGATCGACGGCATCACCGTCCGCTTCGGCGGTCTCGTGGCCGTGTCCAACGTGTCGTTGACGGCTCCGGCCGGGCGCATCACCGGGCTCATCGGCCCGAACGGCGCCGGCAAGACCACCACCTTCAACGCGTGCACGGGCGTCGTCGACGTCGCCGAGGGCTCGGTCAGCCTCGGTGACCAACGCCTGAAGGGCCCGCCGTCGCGCCGCGCCCAGGTCGGGCTCGGCCGAACGTTCCAACGCATCGAACTGTTCGGCTCGATGACGGTCGCCGAGAACGTCGCCATGGGGGCCGAGGCGCTCCTCGCCGGCCGGGGCACGTTCACCCAGCTGCTGGCGTCGCGCCGGGCCCGGGCCGACGTCGCCGAGCGTGCCGACCACGCCATCGAGCTGTGTGGGATCGCCGGCATCGCCGACCGCAACGCCGACGAGCTGTCGACCGGCCAGCGCCGGCTCGTCGAGCTCGCCCGCGCCATCGCGAGCCGCTTCCGCTTCCTCCTGCTCGACGAGCCGTCGTCGGGCCTCGACGTCGGCGAGACCGAGGCGTTCGGCGACGTGCTGCAACTCGTCGTCGCCGAGCAGGGCATCGGGCTCCTGCTCGTCGAGCACGACATGGCGCTCGTCCGGTCCGTGTGCGAGTACGCCTACGTGCTCGACTTCGGCCGGCTCGTGTACCACGGCACCACGCGCGACGTGCTCAACAGCGAGATCGTGCGCGCCGCCTATCTCGGCAGCGAGGCCGTCGAGGACGACGCCGCCGGCGAGCCGGCCCTGGCGACGGGGGTCGACGCCTGATGCTCGAGCTCCGCGGCATCACCGCCGGCTACGGCGGCCACACCGTCCTGCGCAACGTCGACCTCGTCGTGCCCGACGACGCGGTCGTCGCGCTCCTCGGCCCCAACGGCGCGGGCAAGACGACCCTGCTCCGGATCGCCTCCGGGTTGCTCGCCCCCACGTCGGGGACGATGCTGCTCGACGGCGAGGACGTCACCGGGTGGGCGTCCGATCGCCTCGCCCGTCGCGGCGTGTGCCACGTCCCCGAGGGGCGGGGCGTGTTCGCCGCCCTCTCCGTCGCCGACAACCTGCTCCTCCAGTCCCGGCCCGGCGACCGTGGCGCCGTCGACACCGCGGCGGCGGCGTTCCCCAAACTCGGGCAGCGCCTCGCGCAGACCGCCGGCACGATGAGCGGCGGCGAGCAGCAGATGCTCGCCCTCGCCCACGCCTACCTCGCCGACCCCTCCGTCGTGCTGCTCGACGAGGTGTCGATGGGCCTCGCCCCCACGATCGTCGACGACATCTTCGAGCACCTCGGCGCCCTGGCCCGCAGCGGCGCGTCGCTCCTCCTCGTCGAGCAGTACGTCGCCCGGGCCCTGGAGCTCGCCGACTACGTGTACGTCCTCAAGAAGGGCCAGATCACCTTCGTCGGCGAGCCGGGCGAGCTCACCGAGGCCGACATCCTCGCCTCCTACCTGGGAGAGTCCGCATGACACGCGTCCGTCACCTGCTCGTCGCGGCCGGGCTGACCCTCGTCGTGGTCGGCCTCGTCGGCGGCGCCGGGATCACCCCCTCGGCCGCCCAGGAGGTCGAGACCACGTACGCGGTCACCGCCGACGCCACCTCGGTCCTGATCGAGCTGCAGTTCCCCGACGCCGGCCTCGTCGTCGGCGCCGACATCGTCAACGCCACCCCGGCACGCGCCCTCGCCGCGGTGGATTCCGTGGGCACGAGCCGAGCGCTCGCCTCGGCGGGCTACCCGGGCGACGTCGCCTTCACGCTCCCCGGCACGGTCACCGGCGTGCTGAGCGGCATCGAGGGCGCTCGCGAGCTGGTCCCGCTCCTGCCCCCGGTCCCTGATTACCCGCTCGCCGCCCAGTCCGACCTCGTGAACCCGTCGTCGTCGACCGAGTCCGGCGCCTTCACCGTCTCTGCCAGCACATCGGAGTTCGAGTCGGTCGCCGCCACGACGCTCGGCGTGGACCAGCTCGGCCTCTCGGCGGTGTCGACCGCCGCCGACGCCGTCGCCACGTTCGACCCCGAGTCCCGCGTCGCCCGTAGCGAGGCGAGCGCAGAGACGACCGGGCTGCGCATCGCCGGCGTGCTCGACCTCTCGCAGCGCACGACCGGCAGCATCTCGGTCAGTCCCGGCGGCACGCCGCAATTCGCCAGCGACACGTTCTTCGGGATCTCGCTGCTCGGATCCCAGATCAAGATCGGCTTCGGACCCGACGGCCTCACCGCCGCGGGGAACTCGCTCGTCGACCGCCTGACCATGGAGACCGTGCTCGCCGCCCTCTCCGCCGAGGGCATCAGCTTCGAGTACATCCCCGAGACCGTGAGCGAGGACGGCTCGACGCTGAAGTCCGCCGGGATGCGCGTCACCCAGACGTTCGTCGTCCCCGACGACGCCGCGTTCCTCGACGAGTTCGGCCTCCCGTTCAGCGCCGACGTCGGTCGGGTGATCACGTCGGTGACGTTCGGCCAGGTCGTCCTGCGCGGCGAGGCGGCCAACTTCGAGGTGCCGTCCTTCGGGGGCGACACCCCGACCACGCCGATCGGTTCGGGCGGCGTGTCCACCCCGATCACGCCGTCCACGCCGAGCACGGGTTCGGGCAGCGGGAGCGTCTCCTCCCCCAGCCCGACGGTCGCCCGCCCCACGGGCACGGTCGCCACGCCGACCACGCCCGCGACGACACCGACGCAGGTCGCGCCCCCGACCCGGCCTGCGGGCAGCAGTCGCGCACCCCAGACGTTGACGTCGACGAGCTTCTACCTCGTGCTCGTCGGCTCGGCCATGGCCGCGCTCGGCAGCAGCCGCCTCATCGGCAACCTCGCCGTACGGCTCCGGTTCGCCGGATGAGCGCCGCCTCGCCCACCGCGAGCCTCGACGGCGAGGTCGTGCTCGTCACCGGCGCGGCCGGACGCGGGATCGGCCAGGCCGTCGCCCGGCGCTCTGCCGCCGAGGGCGCCGACGTCGTCGTCACCGACAGCCACGAGCGCCGCACCCACGAGGTGGCCGCCGCGATCGCCGCCGACCACCCCGACGTCCGCATCCTCGGCCTCCCGATGGACGCCGGTGACCGCGACGCGATCGACGTCGCGATGGACCGCACCGAGGCCGAACTCGGTCCCGTCACGGTGCTCGTGAACAACGCCGCGGTCAACGTCACCGGGAGCATCTTCGACTACGACCCCGCGGACTGGGACCGGATCGTCGCGGTCAACCTGTCGGGCCCCTGGTACCTGTGCCAGCGGACGATGCGCGCCCTGCGCGACGCCGGCCGTCCCGGCGCGATCGTGAACGTGTCGAGCTACGCGCCCGACGTCGGCGGCTTCGGCAAGGAGACCGCCTACGCCGCCACCAAGGGCGGCCTCGGCGCCCTGACCCGAGCCCTCGCGTGGGAGGGCGGACCGCACGGCATCCGCGTGAACACCGTCGCCATGGGCGTCGTCCGGGGCACCAAGTTCATCGACGACCGCCCCGAGATCCTGGCGAGCGGCGTCGAACGCTCGCCGATGGACAAGGTCGCGTCGGCCGACGACGTCACCGACGCCATCGTCTTCCTCGCCGGCCCGCGGGCCTCGTCGATCACCGGCGAGATCCTCAACGTGGCCGCCGGCGAGTACATGCGCAACTGAGTCCCCCGAAAGGCACACCCATGAGCGGAGCTCCCGCACCCTCGGTCGACGGCCTCCGGCTGATCGACGCCGACAACCACTACTACGAGCCGATCGATGCCTTCACCCGGCACCTCCCGGAGTCGGCGAAGCACCGGGGCATGCGCGTCGAGCAGGACGCCGACGGGCACCCGGCCTACTTCTTCGACGATCGCCCGTTCACGTTCCTGCGCGAGCCGTTCCACACCGAGCGGGTCGCCGCGCCGGGCCGCCTGCGCGAGATGCTGCGAACGCTCAAGTCCGGGACCGTCACCGAGTCCGATGCCACCATCCCGATGGACCCCGCGTTCCAGGACCGCGACGCTCGGCTCGCGCTCATGGACGAGCAGGGTCTCGACGCCATGATGCTCTTCCCCACGACCGCGGTCTGCGTGGAGCACTGCATGCGCGACGACCCCGAGCTCACCTACCTGACCATCCGAGCGTTCAACGAGTGGCTCGAGGAGGACTGGGGCTACGCCCACCAGGACCGCATCTTCGCCGCGCCGCTGTTCTCGCTGCTCGACCTCGACCGCGCGGTCGCCGAGCTCGAGCGGGTGCGGGAGCTGGGTGCCCGGATGATCCACCTGCGTCCCGGTCCGCAGGGCAGCCGCGCCCCGGGCGACCCCTACTTCGACCCGTTCTGGTCCCGGGTCGACGAGGCCGGGATGAACGTCGCGTTCCACATCTCCGAGTCGGGCTACAACGAGCTGTTCTCCGTCCGGTGGGGCGAGGACGCCAATCCGCCGTCCCACGAACAGTCCGCCTTCCAGTGGACGAACTTCTACGGCGACCGGCCGATCATGGACACGATCAGTTCGCTGGTGTTCTCCAACTTCTTCGGCCGGTTCCCGAACGTCGACGTCCTCAGCGTCGAGAACGGCTCGCTGTGGGTGCCGTACCTGATGGACGTGATGGACAAGATGAAGGGCATGGGCCGTAATGGCCCCTGGCCCGGCGGCTACGTCAAGGGCCGGCCCTCCGACATCGTCCGCGAGCGAGTCTTCGTGTCGCCGTTCCACGAGGAGGACATCGTCGGGCTCGTCGACCGGATCGGCGCGTCGCAGGTGGTGTTCGGGTCCGACTTCCCCCACCCCGAGGGCCTGGCGGAACCGGCCGCGTTCGTCGACGGTCTCGCCGGACTGTCCGACGACGACGTCCGCAGCATCATGGGCGGCAACGCCGCCGGCCTCCTCGGGGTCAGCTGAGCTCGGCAGCCAGGGGCCAAACCGTCAGGGAGACGGCGCCGGGACCGATCGAGGAGCGTCGGCCAGGAGGTCGGGTGGTGGGACCGCGTGCCCTACCAGGTGAGCTCGAGTCGTTCGAGGCCGCGGATGGTGAAGCTGGGACGCCGGAGTGGTCGCCCTTCGTGGACGGGTGAGGGGAGCCGGTCCAGGAGGGCGCGGAAGCCGATGCGGGCTTCGGTGCGGGCGAGTTGTGCGCCGAGGCAGTAGTGGATTCCTCCGCCGAAGGCGAGGTGGGGGTTGGGTTCACGCTGCCAATCGAGCTGCTCGGGGTGCGCAAACGCGGCCGGATCGTGATTGGCAGCACCGGTGCAAAGGACAAGCACTGCGCCGGGCTCGATCACCCGCTGGCCGATCCCGACGCGTTCGGTGGCGATGCGCATCGTCATCTGTACCGGACTGTCGTAGCGGAGCAGTTCGTCGATGGCGTGGCTGTCGAGCGTCGGATCGTCGCGCAGCTGGCGAGCCGGCCCGGGCTGGTCGAGGAGGGCGACGATGCCGTTGCCGAGGAGGTTGGCGGTGGTCTCGTGGCCGGCGATGAGCAGCAGGAGGGCGATGGAGATGAGGTCATCGTCGGTGAGGGGGTCGTCCTCGGCATGGATGAGCGCGGAGAGCAGGTCGTCACCCGCGCTGTCGCGGCGTCGCGTGATGAGGTCTCGGAGGTAGTCGGTCAGCCGGAGGGTGGCGTCGTTGGCGGCGTCGCGCGCCTCGACGGTGAGCAGTGGGCCGGGTTCGAGCCCGGCGGCGAGGGCGGGTGCGGGCTCGATGATGTGATGGGCCTCTGCGGGTGGGACACCGATGAGCTCGCAGATGACCCGGGCCGGGAACGGGTACGCGAAGTCGGCCATGAGCTCACAGCAACCCCGATCGACGATGGGGTCGAGGAGTTCGTGGGCGATGGCCTCGATGCGCGGCTCGAGTTCTCGGACTCGGCGGGGGGTGAAGGAGCGGTTGACGAGTCGCCGGAGCCGGGTGTGGTCGGGCGGGTCGAGGAACAACAGCAGGTCTTGGGCGCGGTCGAAGAATGCTCCGGTCTCGGTGGCGTCGGCTCGTCCGAGCAGGCGGCGCAGCGGCCCGAGGTGGAGGGTGGCGAGATCGATGTGCGTCTCGTTGCTGCTCAACCGCGGGTCCCGTAGCAACTGGCTCACCTCCTCGTGGCCGGAGAGGATCCAGACACCGATCGGGCTGTGGTGGACCGGGTCGAGCCTGCGCAGCCGCTCGTAGACCGGGTACGGGTCAGCGCGACGGCCGGCGGAGGCGAGAAACCAGACGAGGTCTGCGGTGATGCGCGCCGTCCGGATCGGCATCCCGATCCGTCGACGGATCCTCCCAGGCGCGAAGGAGGGGGTTTCGGGGTTGGTGGCGGTCACGTCGTCGCGCCGGGATCGAGGAGTCCGGTGACGGTGGCCAAGGCTCGCAGCACGTCGACGTGCAGACCCTCGCGGGCAGACTCGGGGTCGAGCAGTCGTTGCATCGACAACCCGTCGCTGATCGCGGCAACGGTGGCGGCGATCTCTTCGGGGGCGAGGTCGATGTCGGCGCTGCCGACGAGGGTGGCGATCGCGGCGATCCCGCGGTGGTGAATGGTGGCCAGACGTTCCCGCACCGCGGGATTGCGCATGGCGAGGAGCCAGAGTTCGGTGTGGAGGATCATGTGCGACCGTGAGTCGTGGACACGGGCTCGGCCCCTGGCGGCGAGGCGTTCGAGGAAGCGGCCGAGGTCCTGGTGCTCTTCGAAGATGGCTGCCAACTCGGCTGTCTGGTTCTGCTCGATCTCATCGAGGAGAACGAGGTACAGGTCGTCCTTGTCGGCGAAATTGCTGTACAGCGCCCCTCTCGACAGACCCGCAGCCTCGGTGATCACCTCCACCGAGGCCGCCCCGTAGCCGTGCGTGACCAGGACCTGCGCGGCGGCGTCGAGCAGGCGACGGCGCACCTCGTCCCGACTCGGACGCTTCACCCTGGTGGGGCTCACGACAGATCACCACTGGATGCAATCATGTTTTGAGTGTAGAACTGTCTTTGCGTGGACGTCCACACTCGCATCGATCGTGTCATCACCTGCGCCGCGGTCGCGGCGCCCGTCGCCGACGTCACCGGCAGGCTCCTCGCACCGAGTCTTCTCGCCACTGCACCGGTCGTCGTCGTGGTACTCAGCCCCGCCGACCCTCATCTCCTCCTGGCCGCCAGCGAGTCCCGGATCGTCCTCGTCGCCATCGCCTTCGCCGTTCGTCTCGGACGTGCGTGGGCGATCTTTCGGTCCGTCGACCATCTCGCGCGACGCGACCAGCACTCGGCCGTCCGGCGCCTCCTCCTGCCAGAACGCAGGAACCGGTGGCGCCACCACACCGGCATCGGCGCCGTCGTCCTCCTTCCCGGGATGATCGGCGCGCTCGTCGCCGCGCGTGCCCAGATCCGACCCCGCCTCTTCCTCGGTGTCGCCGCCTGTTCCACAGCAGCCGGGCTCGCGCTGACCCTCACGGCGGCGCACATCTTCGACGAGCAACTCGCCCGAGCGACCGTCGTCCTCACCAGTCACCCGGCCGAGTTCACACTCCTCGTGGGCACCGCCGTCCTCGTCAGCCTCCTCCGTCGCGCGCGGAAGCAACCGGCGATCCCGCGAGCACCGACCCGACACGCGCTGCCACGCCGCAGGTGACCACGGCCTGGGTTTCGGCCCGGACCGCGATGCCACTGATCAATCAGCCGACGATCGGGCCAATCCGGCCGAGGAGCGCGATCACACCGGTGGTGCCATCACGCTCCGGTCGGAGCGACATGGCCGAGGATCGGAGCGACGTCGCTCCGGTCGGAGCGCGATCGGCATGGACCGTCGGGACGTGCCACCGGACGCGCCGATGCCCCGGATCAGCCGCCGAGACCGGTCGGGGCGATGCCGAACACCCGACGGAGTCCCGGCCCGACCTCGTCGACCGTGAGCGCCTCGCCCGACGACGAGCGGTAGCCGTCGCCCAGGCGGTAGCCCTCGACCGGGGCCACGGTGTTGCCGTCGACCCGCAGGATCGCGCCCGTGAGCCATCCGGCGTCCTCGCTGCACAGCCACGCGACCACGGGCGAGGCGTTGGCGGGGTCGAGGGCGTCCCAGCCGGTGCCGTCGCCGGCGTCGCGGCCGATCGTGCCCAGCATGCGCGTCGCCGCGATCGGGCTGATGCAGTTCGCCGCGATCGCGTAGCGCTGCATCTCCAGGGCGACGATGCGGGTCAGCATCGCGATGCCGGCCTTGGCGGCGCCGTAGTTGGCCTGACCGACGTTGCCCCACAGGCCGGTGCCGGACGTGGTGCTCACGATCCGGCCCGTGACCGGGTTCCCGGCCTTGGCCTGCTCCCGCCAGTAGCCGCAGGCGTGGCGGGTCAGCGACCAGGTGCCCTTCAGGTGCACGTCGATCACGGCGTCGAAGTCGTCCTCGGACATCGACGTCAGCATGCGGTCGCGGAGGAAGCCGGCGTTGTTGACCACGGCGTGGAGCACGCCGTAGCGCTCGACGACCTCGGCGACGAGGTCGCCCATGGCGGCGAAGTCGGTCACCGAGGCGCCGTTCGTCATCGCGGTGCCGCCGGCCGCCTCGATCTCGGCGACCACCTCGTCGGCGGGCGATGTGCCCTCGGCATCGCCCCGGACGTCGACCCCGAGGTCGTTGACCACGACCGTGGCGCCCTGGGCGGCGAGTTCGAGGCAGTGCGAGCGACCGAGGCCGCGCCCTCCTCCCGTGACGATGACGACGCGTCCGTCGAGCAGTCCCATGCTTCCTCCGTTGGTCAGTGGGTGGCCCGGGCGGTGGCGGTGCCGGTGACGACCGGCGTGCCGTCGGCGTTCACGGTCGTGACCGCGAAGTCGACGAGGTGCTCGCCGGCCTCCTCACGCACGGCCTCGACCGTCGCGGTGGCGGTGAGCCGGTCCCCCGGCCACACCTGCCCGACGAAGCGCACCCCGAACCGGACGAGCTGCTCGTCGCCGACCCAGTCGGTGAGCACGCGGCCGGTGGCGCCCATCGTGAGCATGCCGTGGGCGAACACCGATGGGTACTCGGCGACCTCGGTCGTGTAGCGGTCGTCGGTGTGGAGCGGGTTGTAGTCGCCCGAGGCACCCGCGTACATCACGATCTGCGTGCGGCTGAGATCGGCGAAGAGCTCGAGGCTCCGGGTGTCACCGACGTTGGTCTGCGAGGCCGAGATCACGACGTGATCACCCCCACCATCCGAGCGGTGACGACGAGCTCACCGGTGTCGGCGTCGTGGTACTCGGTGATCTGCTCGGAGAAGCGGAGCGTGCCACCCCGTCGCGACTCCTTCTCCCACGTGTCGCCCTCGCGGTGGGTGACGGTGAGCGTCTGCCCGGCGCGGAGGGGTCGGTGGTACTCGAAGTGCTGCTCGGCGTGCAGCCCACCCCGGTGACCGTCACGTCGGAAGCCCGGGCCCGACGCCGAGCCGAACCACGGCTCGCCGGCGCGGGGCCGCAGGGTGTACTCGGGGTCGAACTGGGCCGACGCCATCGTGAACGTCGGCGGGGCGATGACCGGGGCGTCGTCGGCGCGGTCGGCCGACGGGTCGTAGGCCGGGTTCGGGTCGCCGATGGCCCGGGCGAACATCATGATGTGACCCGCCTCGACCGGGAAGCGCGATGCGGCCATGGCTCAGACGCGCTCGATGATCGTGGCGGTGCCCATCCCGCCGCCCGTGCACATGGTCACGAGGGCGGTGGAGAGGTCGCGCCGCTCGAGCTCGTCGAGCGCGGTCTGCAGGAGGATGCCGCCGGTGGCGCCGATGGGATGGCCGAGGGCGATGGCACCGCCGTTGACGTTCACCTTCTCGGGGTCGAGGCCGAGGTCGCGCATCGTCTTCAGCGGGATGGCGGCGAAGGCCTCGTTGATCTCCCAGAGGTCGATGTCGTCGACCGTCATCCCCGCCCGGTCGAGGCACTTCTGCGACGCGGGCCCGGGCGCGGTGAGCATGATGACCGGCTCGGCGCCGGCGACCGCGCTCATCACGATGCGGGCCCGGGGCCGGAGACCGTGGGCCCCGGCGTACTCGGGCGACGCCAGCACGAGTGCGGACGCACCGTCGACGACGCCCGAGGAGTTCCCGGCATGGTGCACGTGCTCGACCGCGTCGACGTCGGGGTACGCCTGGCGGCACATGTCGTCGAAGGACGCGTCGAAGCCCTCGAAGACGTGGCTCCCCATCTTGGCGAACGAGGCCTCGAGCTTGGCCAGCCCCTCCATGGTGGTGCCGGGCCGGGCGAACTCGTCGTGGTCGAGGGCGACCTCGCCGTCGGCGCCGGTGATGGGCACGACGCTGCGCTCGAAGCGGCCCTCCTCGAGGGCGACCGCGGCGCGACGCTGGCTCTCGACGGCGAAGGCATCGACGTCGTCACGACCGAAGCCCTCGATCGTGGCGATGAGGTCCGCGGAGATGCCCTGGGGCACGAGCGGGTACCGGGCACGCAGGGCGTCGTTGCCGGAGGCGAAGTCGGGCGGGGCGTCGTCGACGGGCCAGCGCGACATCGACTCGACCCCGCCACCGACGACGAGGTCCTGGTGGCCGGCCTGGATGCCCATGGCGGCGAACGTGACGGCCTGCTGGCCCGACCCGCAGAAGCGGTTGAGCGTGACGCCGGGCGCCTCGACCGGCCAGCCCGCGGCGAGCACCGACATCCGGCCGATGCACGCCCCGTGGTCGCCGGCGTTCACGCCGTTGCCCACGATGACGTCGTCGACGTCGGCGGGGTCGAACCCGACGCGGTCGCGCAGGGCGTTGAGGACCTGGCCCAGCACCTCCTGGGGGTGCACGTGATGCAGAGACCCGTTCGCCTTGCCCTTGCCCCTCGGGGACCGGGCCCCGTCGATGATCCACGCCTCTCGCATGTCTGGACGCCCCTCGCTCAGCCGTCGTATCGTCTAGATCAGTGTACTCTGTGTGCCAGCGCACACCAATCGCCCGAACGACGGAGATACCGATGCCCTTCGCCCCCACCGAGCACCTCCTGATGGAGCAGGACGGACCGGTCATGGTCCTGACGCTCAACAACCCCGACATGAAGAACGCGTTCCTCGACGACATGCACGAGGCCATGCAGGAGGTGTGGGTCCGGCTCGCCGACGACAAGTCCGTGCGCGCCGTCGTGCTCACCGGCGCGGGCTCCGCCTTCAGCGCGGGTGGCAACATCCCGGCCTTCATCCGGAACTACGAGGACTCGGAGTACCGACGGGCATCGCTGCGCGGCGCCGAGCGCCTCATGTACGCCATGGCCGAGTTCCCCAAGCCGCTCGTGTCGGCCGTCAACGGCCCCGCGGTGGGCCTCGGGTGCAGCGTCGCGACGGGCGCCGACATCGTCTACATCGCCGACGACACGTTCATGGCCGACACGCACGTGAACATCGGCCTCGTCTGCGGCGACGGCGGCGCGGCGGTCTGGCCGCTGCTGATGAACCTCCTCAAGGCCAAGGAGTACCTGCTCACCGGCGACCGGATCCCGGCGGCGATGTGCGTCGAGCTCGGGCTCGCCAACTACGCCGTCCCCCGCGACGAGCTCATGCCGAGGGCGACGGAGATGGCCCACCGGCTGGCGAAGCAGCCCGTGCAGGCCGTCCAGGAGACCAAGCGGGCCATCAACCTGCACGTGCGGGCGGCACTGAACCTCGTGGCGCCCTTCGCGCTCTCGGCCGAGGGCGACTCGTTCACGACCGATGACATCCGCCGCACGATCGAGCAGTTCTCGAAGTCGTGAGGGTCGAGGCCCGCCCCCGTCGTGGGGCGAGCCTCGGGCCAGCTCACTCGATGGTGATCGCCTGCTCGGGGCAGGAGTCGACCGCGCTGCGCGCCGCGTCCTCCTGCCCCTCGGGCACGTTGCCGTCGCCGATCACCTGGCCGTAGCCGGCGTCGTCGTCGACGAAGAGGTCGGGGGCGGTCGCGTAGCAGCGGCCGTGGCCGGTGCAGCGGTCGTGGTCGATGACGACCTTCATGGGGTCTCCCTCGGGGTCACGTGGCGGTCGGATGGGTCGAATCAGTTAGATTAATCGTATGAACACTGCGATGCAGGACGCGGGGACGGACGCTACGTCGGCGCCGGATCTCGAGGAGTTCCGCCGTGCCGCCGTCGAGTTCCTCGGGGCGCATGCCGAACCCCGAGCCGGGAGCGCCGGCTGGGGCGAGGGCGAGGACCGCCTGGCGGGCTACGCACCGAGGTCGGCCGACGCGGAGGCCGAGCGGCTGGCCGCGGCACGGGCGTGGAAGGCCACCGAGTTCGACGCCGGGTTCGGCTGGATCACGGGGGATCCGGACCTGGGCGGGCGCGGGTTGGGGCCGGAGTACGAGCGCACCTACCTCGAGCTGCGGTCCCGCTACGCCGTGCCCTCCCTCGACGCCTTCGCGATCAGCCTCGGCATGGTCGCCCCTGCGTTCGAGCGCTTCGGCGACCCCGCCATCCGGGCGCTGGTCCCCCGGATGCGCCGCGGCGACCTGATCGGCTGCCAGCTCTTCAGCGAGCCGACCAACGGTTCCGACGTCGCCGGCCTCGTCACCCGCGCCGTCCGCGACGGCGACCGCTGGATCGTCGACGGTCAGAAGGTGTGGACCTCGGGGGCCCACCACAGCGACTGGGGCCTGCTCATCGCTCGCAGCAACACCGAGGTGCCCAAGCACGCGGGGATCACCGCATTCGCCCTCGACATGCGCTCCCCCGGCGTCGAGGTCCGCCCGCTCGTCATGATGACCGGCGGCACCGAGTTCAACGAGGTCTTCTTCGACGGCGTCGAGATCGACGACGACCGCCGCCTCGGCGACGTCGACGCCGGATGGGGCGTGGCCATCGCCACCCTCATGAACGAGCGGGCGCTCGGCGCCGCCGGCGACGACCTCTTCGGCACCTACCGGGCCCTCGAGCGACTCCGTCTCACCATCGATCACGTGGGCGCCGGGGACGACCCGCTGGTGCGCGACGAGTTCGCCCGCCTGCACGCCGCGGCCGCCACGATCCGGTTCCAGGCCCAGGCCGCCGACCAGCGGCGGCGCGCCGGGCTGCCGCCGGGACCCGCCGAGTCGGTCTTCAAGCTGGCGAACACGAACGTCCTGCGAGGCATCGTCGACCTCGGCACCCGGCTGTGCGGCGCCGCCGCCACCGCCGACACGGGTGCCTGGGGCCTGTGGGCGTGGGCCGACCTCGCCTTGATGACCCCCGGCCTGCGCCTCGCCGGCGGGACCGACGAGATCATGCGCAACATCCTCGCCGAGCGGGTCCTGGGGCTCCCCAAGGACCCGAGCTGACGGGC
>JBHIXO010000011.1:0-30943 GCA_041984725.1 Acidimicrobiales bacterium
ACCGTGCCTGGTCCAGCGTCGGTCGTGCCCTGGAACTGGGGGATGTGCGCGTCGACGACATCAACCGCAGCCTCGGCGTGTACTACGTCAACCTGGCCGAGGGCGCGAAGAAGCCGGAAGAGAAGAAGGGCTTCATCAGCGGCCTGTTCGGCAGCGAGTCGACCAAGGAAGAGATCGATGCGCGCGCCGAGCGTTATCAGGTACGCCTGACCCGCAACGCCGGCGGCGACGTGCAGGTCGAAGTCGTGCAGCACCGGGACGGCCTCGTCACCGATCCCGTAGGCGAACTCGACCCCCGCGAAGCGGACCTCGCCGCCGCCGATCGGCAGCGTCCGGGGCTCGTCGGGATCGACGATCACCGGGTCGGTGGAGAGGACCTCGGCGACGCGCTGCGCGGCCGCCGAGGCGCGCTGACCGTTGGCGATGATCATGCCGAGCATGCGCAGCGGCCAGATCAGCAACACGACGTAGAAGTTGAAGGCGACGAGCGCGCCGAGCGTCAGCGAGCCGTCGATGACCCGGTGGCCGCCGACGCCGAGCACGGTGATCAGCCCGACGTTGGGCAGCAGCTGGAGCGCGGGCAGGTAGGTCGCCCGGGTGCGGGCGGCGGCCATCGACTCGTCGTACACGTCGTCGGCCTCGGCCGCGAGCCGCTCCTCGACGACGCGCTCGGCGCCGAATCCCTTGACCACGCGGACGCCGGCGACGGCCTCCTCGACCACGGTCGCCAGTTCGGCCGACTCGCGTTGGATGCCCATGACCGACGGGAACAGCTTCGAGCCGAAGCGCTTCGCCACGACGTTGATGAGGGGCAGGGCGCCGAGCGCGAGCAGGGCGAGGAACGGGTCGATCACGACGAGGATCACGGTCACGCCGATGACCGTCGTGAGGTTGGCGATCGTCAGCGGGATCATCACGACGAAGTTCTGCAGGTGCTGCAGATCGGTGTTGCCGCGGCTCATCAGATCGCCGGCCTGGGCCTCGTCGTGGAACGAGAAGTGCAGGCGCTGGACGTGCGCGAAGAGGCGGTCGCGCAGGTGCATCTCGACGAGCCGCGCCTCGCGGAAGGCGAGGTAGCGGCGCACGCCCGTGAGCGCCCCGGACACGATCCCGACGAGGCCGATCGCGATCGACCAGGTGAGGAGCGCGTCCATGTCGTCGGCCTCGATGCCGCGGTCGACGGCCTCGCGCAACAGGACGCCGATGCTCACCTTCGTGAGCGACCAGGTGAGCCCGACCGCGACGCCGACCAGGACCTGCCAGGTCCGCGGCCGGAGCGTCTCGGCCATGAGCCGCCACCCGGATCTGCTGTCGTTCCCCTCGTTCCCCTCGATGGCGGGCGAGGGTACCCGCGGACTTGACCCGCGGGTCAATCGTTATGCGAGGTTGGCGTACCCACCGCGGAAGAAGACGAGCGGGTCGTGCCCGGAACCGACCGCGAGCCCCTGGACCCGGCCGACCACGATGTGGTGGTCGCCCCCGTCGTGGACCGCGTCGAGTTGGCAGTCGATCCACGCGAGCACGCCGTCGAGCAGCGGGGACCCGCTCTCGGCGGGCTTCCAGCCGACGCCGGCGAACTTGTCGTCGCCGCTCTGAGCGAAGACGCGGCACACGTCCTCCTGGTCGGCGCCGAGCACGTTCACGCAGAAGGACCCACCGTCCTCCATCCGGGCCCACGAGCCGGACTGCTTGCCGACGCAGAACCCGACGAGGGGCGGGTCGATCGAGATGGAGAAGAAGGAACCGACGGCGAGGCCCACTGGGTCGTCGCCGTCCATGCCGGCCACCACGGTCACGCCGGTCGGGAAGTGCCCGAGTACCTGGCGGAAGGTGGCCTGATCGATCGCCGTCATGACGGCGAACCTAGAGGACGACGGTGAGCCCCTCGGCAGCGGCGAGCACCTCGTCGATCCGATGGCCGGCGGCGATGCGGGCCTTGTCGAGCAGGCAGTCGACGAACTCGTCGTGGTGGCCGGGGTCGTGGTGGAACAGCGCCAGGCGCTTGACGCCGGCCTCGGCGGCGACGTGGACGGCGTACTCGACGGTGCAGTGCCCCCAGTTGGACTTCTGGGCGAACTCCTCGGGCGTGTACTGCGCGTCGTGGATCAGCAGGTCGGCGCCGTCGCAGAGCTCGAGCACGTTGTCGGTGATGCCGAAGGACCCGTCGGAGGGCATCTGGTGGTCGGAGATGTAGGTGACGATCGCACCGTCCTGCTCGACCCGGTAGCCGTTGGTCCGGCCGACGTGGGGCACGTTGCGCACCATCACCTTGGCGTCGCCGACGACGATCTCGGTGTCGCCCACGTCGTGGAAACTGATGGTGCCCGGCAGGTCGTTGATGTTGACCGGGAAGTACGGCGGCGACACGAAGGTCTCGAAGCACTCGGCGAGCGTCTGGCCCTCGGGGCCGGGGCCGTAGACGTCGAAGCTGGCGCCGGGACGCAGCACGGGCACGAAGAAGGGCAGGCCCTGCACGTGGTCCCAATGGACGTGGGTGACGAGGGCGTGGCCCCGGAAGCTGCCGTCGTGGGGCAGCGTCTCGCCCCACAGCCGCAGGCCCGTGCCCAGATCGAGCACGATGGGGTCGTGGCCGGGGGACTCGAGCGCGACGCAGGAGGTGTTGCCGCCGTACCGACGATTTCCCTCCGTGGGGCACGGCGTGGAACCGCGTACCCCGTAGAACGTCACATGCACGATCAAACGCCCCCTGGTCCGGACCTGAAAGGGTAACCCCTCCCTACCACCCGTTCACAGCGGCGTAACACAAGTCACAACCGCACCT
This sequence comes from Acidimicrobiales bacterium, assembly GCA_041984725.1. Lineage (GTDB taxonomy): Bacteria > Actinomycetota > Acidimicrobiia > Acidimicrobiales > Salinilacustritrichaceae > Salinilacustrithrix. Next base: position 2,783 of record JBHIXO010000011.1, read on the forward strand.
CCCGCCCGCTCGCCGAGCCGCGGACACCGAGATCGGAGACCCATGGAAGCCACCCGAGGAACCGTGCACGCGAACGGTCTGGAGTTCGCCTACCTCGAGCAGGGCTCCGGTCCCCTGGCCCTGTGCCTGCACGGCTTCCCGGACAGCCCGTTCGGCTGGCGACACCAACTCCCCGCCCTCGCCGAGGCCGGCTTCCGGGCGGTCGCGCCCTGGATGCGCGGGTACGCCCCGACCGGCATTCCCGCCGACGGCTGCTACCAGCAGGGCGCGCTGGCCGCCGACGCCAACGCACTGCACGAGGCCCTCGGCGGCGACGGCGACGCCGTGCTGATCGGCCACGACTGGGGCGCCACGGCGGTGTACCCGGCCATCAACCACGAGCCCGACCGTTGGTCGGCGATGGTCGCCGCCGCCGTGCCCCACCCCTCGGCGATGGCCGCGATGATCCTCGACTACGACCAGCTGAAGCGGTCGTTCTACATGTTCGTGTTCCAGCACCCGCTCGCCGAGGCCATCGTGCAGATGAACGACCTCGACTTCATCGACCGGCTCTGGGCCGACTGGTCGCCCGGCCTCGACGCCGCCGTCGCCGCCGACGCGGCGGGCCACGTGAAGGACGCGCTCCGCGAGCCCGAGCACCTCGCGGCCGCGCTCGGCTACTACCGCGCGACCATCGGCGGCGTCGGCGTCGACCCGAAGTACGACGACATCCAGGCGGCGGGGGGCCAGCCGGTGACGATCCCGGCCCTCTACCTCCACGGTCGCGACGACGGTTGCATCGGCACCGGCTTCGCCGAGGCGGGTGCCCCGATGCTCACCCACGAGCGCAGCCGGACCGAGATCGTCGACGGCGCCGGCCACTTCCTCCAGCTCGAGCAGCCCGAGGTCGTGAACGGGTTGCTCGTCGACTTCCTGACGGCATGAGCCCGCGACCTCCGCTCCCCGACGGGCTGGTCGCCGTCGTCAAGCGCGACTGTCCGACGTGCACGCTGGTCGAGCCGGTGCTGGCACAGCTCGCCGGGGCGGCCGGCCTCACCGTCTACTCCCAGGACGACCCGGCCTTCCCGGCGGGGGTCGCCGTCGTCGACGACACCGATCTCGCCGTGTCGTGGCACTGGGGGATCGAGACCGTGCCGACCGTGCTCCGCATCGAGGACGGGGCCGAGGTCGAGCGCATCGTCGGCTGGAACCGCGACGAGTGGGCGGCCTTCACCGGGGTCGCCGGCATCGGCGCCGAGTTGCCCGAGTGGCGTCCCGGGTGCGGGTCGCTGTCGGTCGACCCCTCGCGCACCGACGACCTGGTCGCCCGGTTCGCCACCGACGGCCTGCGCAGCCGCCGGGTCGAGCTCGCCTCGCTCGAGGACGAGATGGAGGCGATGTACGACCGGGGGTGGAGCGACGGACTGCCCGTCGTCCCGCCGACGCCGGCGCGCGTCGCCCGCATGCTCGAGGGCACGACCCGCGACCCGGGCGACGTCGTCGCCGTCGTGCCGCCTGACCTGGTCGAGTGCACCGTCGAGAAGGTGGCCGTGAACGCCGTGATGGCCGGCTGTCGGCCCGAGTACCTGCCCGTGGTCCTCGCCGCCGTCGAGGCGGCGTGCACCCACGAGTTCAACATGCACGGGCTGCTGGCCACGACGTTCTTCTCGGGGCCGGTCGTGATCGTGAACGGTCCGATCCGACACCGGATCGGTATGAACGCCGGCGGCAACGCGCTCGGCCAGGGCAACCGTGCGAACTCCACGATCGGTCGCGCCCTGCAGCTCGTCGTCCGCAACGTCGGCGGCGGGCTCCCGGGCGGCGTCGACCGGGCGACGCTCGGGTCGCCCGGCAAGGTGGGCTTCTGCTTCGCCGAGGACGAGGAGGGCTCGCCGTTCTCGCCGCTGTCGGTCGCACGGGGGTTCGAGCCGGGCGTCGACACCGTGACGCTGTTCGCCGGCCACGGACCAACGGCGATCATCGACCAGAAGTCCCGCGACCCCGAGTCCCTGACCCGGACCTTCGCCGTCATGCTGCGCAACGTCGCCCACCCGAAGCTGGCGGTGAAGATCGACGCCACGCTGGTCGTCTCGCCCGAACACGGCCGCCTCTACCGGGAGGCGGGCTGGGACCGGGAACGGTTCATGGCCGAGCTCGGCGCGCTGCTCGTCATGGACAGCGACGACATGGTGACCGGTGCCGGCGGCATCACCGAGGGGCTGCCCGCCGCATTCGGTGGGATGCAGCTGCCCAAGTTCCGCGAGGGCGGGCTGCTGGTGTGCCACGCCGGCGGCGGCGCCGGGTTGTTCTCTGCCATCCTGGGCGGGTGGGTGAACGGGACCGAGGGGTCCGACCCCGTGACGAAGGAGATCGTGCCGTGACGACCACCGTCCTCGACCCGACCGGCGAGCGCGAGGTCGCCGAGCGCCGCCGGATCGACCGTCCCGCCTCGATCGAGGGCGCCACCGTCGGCCTCCTCGACATCACCAAGCCCCGCGGTGACGTCTTCCTCGACCGCCTCGAGGCCGGCCTGCGGGCGCGGGGCGTGGCCGACGTGGTCCGCTTCGCCAAGCCGACCTACACCAAGCCCGCCCCCGTCGACCTCCGCCACGAGATCTCGACCAAGTGCGACCTGGTGATCGAGGCCCTCGCCGATTGAGGGTCCTGCACGTCGTGCAGTGTGCACGACATCGCAGATCTGGAGCGGCGGGGCGTGCCGGGCGTGTTCGTCGCGTCGTCGGAGTTCGTCGAGGCCGCCGACGCCCAGTCGAGCGCTCTCGGCTTCCCCTCGATCGCCCGCGTCTTCGTCGCCCACCCGATCCAGGACCGCACCGACGACGAGATGGTCGCCCTGGCCGACGCCGCCCTCGACGAGATCGTGGCCGCCCTCACCACCTGACCCCCGCTTCTGGCAGGACCAGCGGAACGGGTCCTCACTGCTTCTGGCAGGACGAGCGGAACGCGGTCGGGGTGCGGGGCGCCGGGAACGTGGGGACGACAGGTGCAGCGCGGGCCGCCACTGGTCCACACGTCGACGGTCGACCGGGTCGTGTGGACGGGGCCGCAGCGATCGACCGTCCCTCGTCCACACGTCGGGACCGGGCGGTGTTGTCCACCAGGCCTGCGTTCGGCGACACTGTGACCTGCTTCACAGTTCTGGCGGAAGGTGAACCGTGGTGGGATCTCGGAGCAAGGCCGTCCTCGGCCTGGCGGTGACGGTGTTCGTCGCATCGATCGGCACGGCCGCGCCGCTCGCGGACGCCGACCCGACGTGGACGCAGACTGCGCGGATCAGTGACGCACCCTGGTCCGAGGCGCGATTCGCTCCACTCCCGGTCGCGATCGACGGTGACACGCTCGTGATCGGCGCAAGCGGTGCCGTCCACGTCTACCGACGCAGCGTCGACGACGCCTGGGCACATGAGACCACGCTCACTCCCTCCGGTGAGGGTGTCGAGAACTTCGGGACGTCCGTGGCCGTGTCGGGTGACCGCATCGCGGTCGGCGCTCCCGGCTATTTCGTCGCGGCCAGCGCGGCGTACGTGTTCGAACGATCCGACGACGGCTTCACGGAGATCCCGCTGATCCCCGAGCCGACCGACGGAGGCGAGCTCGGAACCTTCGCCGACAAGATCGACATCGACGGCGACGATGTCGTCCTCAATGCCGTGGCCGACTCCCTGTCGGTGTACGTACTTCACCTCGACTCGGGCTTGCAGGAGGTGCTCCACGCGCCGGACGACGACGCGTTGGGATCCTGGTTCGGGTACGACGTGGCGATCGACGCTGGCGTGGTCGCCGTCGCGGACGCCGGCAAGAAGGTCGACGGCTCGCCCGGTGTGGGCTACGTCTTCACCCCGGACGGCACCGACGGGTACTCGCACGAGCAACTCGTTCCCGCTCCGGTTCCCACCGACACGGCTGCGTTCTCGATCGAGGTCGACGATGGCCAGGTCGCGATCGGCAGCCCCTTCGTCGCGGTCGACGGCCACGACGGTGCCGGACAGGTCAGCGTCTTCACTCCCGACGGCTCCGGCTACCTCCGCACCGTGCACGACTCCCCCGCCCCAGTCGTGGATGGCCGATTCGGTTTCTCGGTGGCCCTCGACGGCGGCCGTCTCGTGGTCGGTGAGCCCGGCGACGACCCCGCAATCGCCGGCGCGGTCCACGTGTTCGACGACGCGACCGCCCCGGCCGTGACCACCATCCACCCGACACCGTCCACGCCGGGCGACGGCTTCGGCGACTCCGTCGACCTCGACGGCGACCGGATCGTCGTCGGCGCCAACTCCGGGTACGCCGAACGCGCCGTCTACGTGTTCGAGCGGGAACCCGCCCCGCTGTGCAAGGGCGTCGAAGCCACCATCGTGGGCACCGACGGCGACGACACCATCATCGGCACCCCCGGCGACGACGTCATCTGGGCCGGACCCGGCCACGACCACATCGAAGGCCTCGGCGGCAACGACCTCATCTGCGCCGGCGCCGGCAACGACACCATCCTCGCCGGCGCCGGCAACGACACCGTCTACGCCCAGAACGGCGACGACATGCTCTTCGGCGGCACCGGCCACGACCACCTCCTCGGCGAAGCCGGCAACGACCGCGCCGGCGGCGGCGACGGCAACGACACCATCACCGGCGGCGCCGGCATCGACCACCTCATCGGCGGCACCGGCGACGACCTCCTCACCGGCAAAGGCTCCAACGACACCCTCGACGGCGGACCCGGCGCCGACGACCTCCGCGGCAGCTGGGGCAACGACACCCTCGACGGCGGACCCGGACCCGACCACATCGACGGCGGACCCGCCACCGACACCTGCACCACCGACCCCACCGACACCACCACCCGCTGCGAGTAGCCCGGGCGGAGGTGTTCCGCTCGTCCCGCCAGTTCCGGGATCGGGTCGACCCACCCACCACCGGGGTGTTCCGCTCGTCCTGCCAGTTCCGAGATTGCGGGCCGCCCGTCCGTACGGCTTCGACCACCAAACGTGCGGATCCCCGACGTAACATCGTGCCGATGGGGACCCAACGCTCCATCGTGCACGGGCGCGCCGACGCGACGTAGGGAACGGGATGAAGCGACCCGGATCGAGGCTCCAGGGGCGCGACGACGGCGCCGACACGAGACTGCGCAACCTCTTCGCCGTGCGCGCCCTCGTGGTGCTCGGCTTCGCCGCGTCGATCGCGCTCATCCCCGAGCTCGGCGACGACCGCGGGCCCGTCGCCCTCGGCGTCCTGCTCGTCGTGCCCTACAACCTCGCCGGGCCCTGGTTCACGCGCCGGGCCGGTCGGCTCCCGCTCGGATACCCGGTGACCGACACCGCGATCGCGGCCGCGGTCGCCATCGTCCTCCCCGAGGTCTGGGCGGTGTCGCTCCTCGTGATGGTGTCGAGCCTCGCCCTCGCCGCGACCGAGCGCCGGCTCCGGGCGCTGGTGCCCGTCACCGCGTTCGCCATCGTGGCGGCCCTCGTCGTGAGCGTCGACGCCCTCGACGGCTGGCACACCGTGATCGCCGCCATCGGCTTCACGGGCGCCGCCGTGCTCACGGTCGTCCCGACGGGCCTCGCAGCCCAGCGGAGCCGGGCGCTCCTCGCCGAGAACGAGGACCTCCTCGACAACATGGACGCCATCGCCTGGACGCTCGAGACCGGCGCCGACCGGTACCGATCGCTCAGTTCCGGCGCCCAGCGGCTGCTCGGCTACCCGCAGGTCAAGTTGTTCGAGGTCGACTTCTGGCTCGAGCACGTCCACCCCGACGACCGGGCGGCGGTCGCCACGACCCGTCGCTCGACCGCTGACACCGGCTCGCCCGCCGAGGTCGACTACCGCATGGTCGACGGCGCCGGCCGCTGGCACTGGCTCCGCGAGGTCGTCGCGCCCGAGACCGACGGCGGGGGACCCACCACGCACCTCCGGGGCATCACGCTCGACGTGAGCGAGCGGCGGTCGACGGAGGAGGAGCGGGCGCTCTACCACCACGTCGTCCAGCACATCGACTCGGCGATCGTGGTCAGCCGCATCGACCCGTCGCGCAACAACACGCTCGTGGTCGTCGCCGCCAACCCGTCAGCCGGCACGCTCTTCGGATCGCCGCCCTCGCAGCTCGTCGGCCTCGAACTGGCCGAGGTGCTCGGGCCGATGGACGACTCGGTGCTGCTCCGGGCCCGGGCCGTGGCGGCCGGCGGGGAGGCGTTCACGGTCGAGCGGGTCGACGGACTCGGCATCGACCGTCAGAAGACCTTCGCCATCCAGGCCTTCTCGCTCCCGAACGACTGCGTCGGCTTCTCGATCGACGACGTGACCGGCGCCGCCATGGTCGCGGCCGCCCTGCGCCGCCAGGCGCTCCACGACGGCCTCACCGGGCTCCCGAACCGGACGTTGCTCCGCGACCGTCTCCGCTACGCCGTGGCCGACGCCAAGCGCCGCGACGAGCGCGTCGCCCTGATCCTCCTCGACCTCAACCACTTCAAGGAGGTCAACGACGCCCTCGGCCACCAGTACGGCGACCGCCTGCTCACGGCGTTCGCGCGTCGGCTGCAGCACCTTCTCCGCGAGTGCGACACGATCGCTCGGCTCGGCGGCGACGAGTTCGCGCTGCTGCTGACCCACGCCACCAACGACGGCGCCTCCCGCGTCGTCGAGAAGGTGACCGAGGCGATGCAGGAGCCCTTCGAGCTCGACGGCGTCACCGTGCAGACCACCGCCAGCCTCGGGGTCGCCCTCTTCCCCGACCACGCCAGCGACGCCGACCTGCTCACGCAGCGGGCCGACGTCGCCATGTACGCCGCCAAGCGGGGCGGCGGCGGGTGGAGCGTCTACTCCCCCGCCCAGGACCAGTCGTCGATCGAGCGGCTGACCCTCCTCACCGACCTCCACCACGAGCTCGACGAGCTCCCCGCCCAGTCGATGTCGGTGCACTACCAGCCGCTCTACGACCTCGGCACGAACCGGATCGTCGGGTCCGAGGCGCTCCTGCGCTGGCAGCACCCGACGATGGGCTGGCTCAACCCCGAGATGGTCGTCGAGCTCGCCGAGCTGTCGGGTCTCATCGGGAACCTCGGCCGCTTCGTCGCACGCGAGGCGATGTCGACCACCAACTCGTGGCGGCGCCGGGGCCACGACCTCTCCGTGGCGATCAACCTCTCGGCCCGCAACCTGTACGACCGCAACCTGTCGACGTGGCTGACGGCGATCATGGCCGAGACCGGGTTGCCGGCGACGGCCCTGAAGTGCGAGCTCACCGAGTCCGAGGTCATGGACGACCCCGTCCTCGCCATGGACGTCATCTCCGAGTTGCGTGAGCGCGGCATCCGCACGGCGATCGACGACTTCGGCACGGGCTATTCGTCGCTCGCCTACCTGCGCCGGCTGCCCGTCGACGAGATCAAGATCGACAAGTCGTTCGTGATGAACATGATGGGCGACCGCAACGACCTGATGATCGTGCGGACCGTCGTCGACCTCGCCCACAACCTCGGGATGTCGGTCCTCGCCGAGGGTGTGGAGGACGAGGAGACGCTCGACGCGCTGCGCGAGTTCGGGTGCGACCGCGTCCAGGGCTACCTGATCGGGCGGCCCATGCCGGCGTCGGCGTTCCTCGGCGTCATGGAGGAGCGGACGGCGGTCGGCGGTCCCTGAGCCGCCGTCAGGGCAGTTCGTACCGGTCGCCGTCGAACACCGCGAGGCCGTCGGCGACGAGGGTCTCGGCGACCCGCGCCGCGCGATCGGGATCGTCCGGCCAGCCCATGGTCTCGGCCAGGGTGGTCCGGCCCACGGGTCCGTTCCGGAGGGCCTCGACGAGGCGGCCGCGGCCCTGCCGGTCGGACCCGTCGAAGCGCGACTGCGGCGCGCTGATGCCGGCCGAACCCTCGATCGGATCGGGCGGAGGGAAACCGGCCTGCGCCCAGGCGCAGTGCGACCGGATCGGGCAGTCGTCGCAGCGCGGCGCCCGCTTGCGGCACACGAGGGCGCCGAGGTCGAACACGGCCTGACCCCAGGTCCAGCCCCAGCCGTCGGGGACCGCGCCGTCGGCGACGGACTGGGCCTCCCGGCCGGCGAGGGGGCGACCGGCGACGGCCCGGGCCACGAACCGCCCGGCGTTGGTGTCGACCAGCCCGATGTCGCGCTCGTGGGCGAAGACGAGCACCGCCCGGGCGGTGTAGGGCCCGACGCCGGGCAGGGTCAGGAGACCCTCGAGCGTCGACGGGAGGGCGCCGTCGTGGTCCTCGACGCACCGGACCGCGGCCCGGTGCAGGTGCACGGCACGTCGGTTGTAGCCCAGGCCGGCCCAGGCGTCGACGACGTCACCGGTGCGGGCGGCGGCGCACGACGCCACCGTCGGGAACCGGTCGAGGAACTCGACGTAGCGCTCGACGACCCGGCTGACCTGCGTCTGCTGCAGCATGAGCTCGGACACGAGCACCGCCCACGGGTCGCGGCTGCGCCGCCAGGGCAGGTCTCGGCCGTGCTCGGACCACCACGCGACGAGCGCGCGCTGGAGCGGCGTCACACCGGGCAGAGGATCCAGGTGTCGAGGTCGAGGAGGACGTGCTCGGCGTACTTGCCGTCGTCGCCCCGCAGGGTCATGGACTCGTCGCGACCCTTCGTCGCCACGAGGCGCACGCGCAGCGCCCCGACGCCGGGCGCGTCCAGCTCCTGCTTGTCGAGGATCTCGGACCACGCGTACACGGTGTCGCCGGCGAAGGCGGGCGCGGTGTGGGCGCCGGCGTTGATCGCCGCGATCATCGCCGCGTTCGCCATGCCGTTGAACTGCAGGGCCCGGGCCAGCGAGATGACGTGGCCGCCGTAGATCAGGCGGCGGCCGTCGTCGCGGGCCTCGGTGTTGAAGTGCACCTTCGCCGTGTTCTGCCAGAGGCGGGTGGCGAGCATGTGCTCGGGGTCGGTGAGCGTGACCCCGTCGACGTGGTCGACCTTCTCGCCGACCTCGTAGTCGCCGAACCGGTGGGGCTCGCCCGCGGCGGCGAAGTCGTAGCCGGTGAGGTCGAGGCCGGCGGGGACGACGAGATCGCCCGGGTCGACGACCTCGGCCAGCTCGGGCACCACGGTGTCGGGCCCGGGGGCGTCGACGTCGGCCTTGCGGACCATGACCCACCGCGCCCAGTCGATGGCGACGTCGCCCCGCTGGTCGGTGGCCGTCGATCGGACCCACACCACGCCGGTCTTGCCGTTCGAGTTCTGCTTGAGGCCGATGACCTCGGACCGGGCGCGCAGCGTGTCACCCGGCAGGACCGGTCGGTGGAAGCGGCACTCGGCGTACCCGAGGTTGGCGACGGCGTTGAGCGACACGTCGGGCACGGTCTTGCCGAAGGCGACGTGGAACCCGATCAGCTCCTCCACCGGCGCCGGCGACAGGCCGCACGCCGCCGCGAACTCGTCCGAGCTCGGGATCGGGAAGCGGGTCGGGTACAGCGCGGTGTAGAGGGCGCGGTCGCCGCTCGTGACCGTGCGGGGCGTCGCGTGCTCGATGACCTGCCCGATCCGGAAGTCCTCGAAGAAGTTGCCGGGGTTCGTCTTGCTCATCTCGCTCCCGTTCGGGTGGGTCGCCGCTGGTCGGTCGAGCGGTGACGGTAGGAGAGGTCCGGTGACGGCACCAACCGGCCCCGGGGCGCCTTGGCCGACCCCGGTTACCCGCCGGTACGCTCCGTCGCCATGACGATCGCGCCGGACCTCAACGCCGCTGCCGCTGCGCTCGACGCCGCCCGCAGCGTGCTCGACGCCGCCACCACCCGCCTCGCCGAGCTCGGGGACCTCGACGCCAACCAGGTGCTGGCCTACGAACTGGCGCACGCCACGGCCGCGGTCGAGATGTCGGCGACGCTGTTGGACTACGGCGCGAAGGGCGACACCGAGGCCCGCATCGCGTGCGCCTTCGCCGCCGACGCCATCGCCGACCTCGCCGCCAAGGTGTGGGGTCGCGAGGCCGAGTGGGGCGTCGACGCCGCCGGGCTCCCCGAGGACGCCCGCACCTTCGCCGGCACCTACCGCTCGCCCGAGTTCCTGCTCACGATCGAGGGCGACGGCCCCCGCCACCTCGACGAGGACTTCGAGCTCGTGCAGGACACGTTCCGTCGCTTCGGTGAGGACCAGATCGCCCCCCGGGCCGAGCACGTGCACCGCACCAACGGCGACGTGCCCGAGGAGGTCATCGCCGGCCTGGCCGAGCTGGGCGCCTTCGGCCTGTCGATCCCCGAGGAGTTCGGCGGCTTCGCCGCCGGCGGCGAGTCCGACTACATGGGCATGGTCGTGGCCACCGAGGAGCTCTCGCGCTCGTCGCTCGGCATCGGCGGCTCGCTCATCACCCGCCCCGAGATCATGACCCGCGCCGTCGAGAAGGGCGGCACGCAGGAGCAGAAGGAGCACTGGCTCCCGAAGCTCGCCACCACCGAGGTCATGTGTGCCGTCGCCGTCACCGAGCCCGACTACGGCTCCGACGTCGCCGGCGTCAAGACGACCGCGGTCCGCGACACGCTCGACGACGGCACCGAGGGCTGGCGCATCAACGGCGTGAAGACCTGGTGCACGTTCGGCGCCCGCGCCGACGTCCTGCTCCTGCTGGCCCGCACCGACCCCGACCGCTCGCTCGGCCACAAGGGCCTGTCGATGTTCATCGTTCCCAAGCCCCAGGGCGACGGCCACGGCTTCGCGTTCGAGGACGGGAACGGCGGGAAGATGGAGGGCCGGCCGATCGACACGATCGGGTACCGCGGCATGCACTCCTACGAGATCGCCCTCGACAACTGGTTCGTCCCGCACGAGAACCTCATCGGCGGCGACGACGGCCTCGGCCGCGGGTTCTACCTGCAGATGGAGGGCTTCGAGAACGGCCGGCTGCAGACCGCGGCCCGCGCCGTCGGCGTCATGCAGGCCGCCTACGAGGAGGCCAAGCAGTACGCGCTCGACCGCAACGTGTTCGGCAAGCCCGTCGGCGACTACCAGCTCACCCAGGTGAAGCTCGCCCGCATGGCGGTCATCATCCAGGCCAGCCGGCAGTTCTCCTACGCCGTCGCCAAGATGATGGCCAAGGGCGAGGGCGCCATGGAGGCCACCCTGGTCAAGGCGTTCGTCTGCAAGGCGGCCGAGTGGGTCACCCGTGAGGCGCTCCAGATCCACGGCGGCTACGGCTACGCCGAGGAGTACCCGGTCAGCCGGTACTGGGTCGATGCCCGCGTGCTCTCGATCTTCGAGGGCGCCGACGAGACCCTCTGCCTCAAGGTGATCGCCCGCCGACTGGTGGCCGGCGCCCGCTGATCAGCCGGCGCGGGCGGGCCGACGCTCGCCCCGCTCCAGGTCGAGGAACAGGCCCGAGGCGGCCTGCTGCACCGCCATGCTCCACGTCGGGTAGGCGTGCGTCGCGAGGGCCAGCGCGGCGGGCGGGATGCGGAGTCGCACGGCGAGCGCCAGTTCGTGGAGGAACTCGCCTGCGTGCGGCGCCACCACGGTCGCCCCGACCAACCGGCCGCCGGTCCGCATCCCCAGGGCCCGGACGGGCACGACCACCAGCTTGACGAAACCCTCGGTCCGGCGCTCGACGATCGCCCGGTCGACGGCGGCCATCGGGAGGACGACGACGGTCGCGTCCTCGCCGTGACGGGCGAACGCCTCGGCCTCGGTCAGGCCGACCCGGCCGATCTCGGGGTCCGTGAACGTGACGAAGGGCGTGACCTCCGACCGGAACCGCCGGAACGGCACGGGCCCGAGCGCGTTGCCCACCGCGACGAGGCCCTGCGCGTACGCGCCGTGGGTGAAGGGGAATCGACCGGTGACGTCGCCGACTGCGAACACGCCCGGCGCGGTCGTGGCCATCGCGTCGTCGGTGACCACGTGGCCCCGCTCGTCGAGGCGGATCCCGGCGGCGGCGACGTCGAGCCCGTCGGTCACCGGACGGCGCCCGATCGCCACGAGGACGTCGTCGGCCTCGACCACGTCGTCGTCGCCCTCGACGGTGACGGCCACCGAGCCGTCGGGACGACGAGCGACCTCGGCGACGCGGGCGCCGGTGCGGACGGTGGCACCGTCGGCGCGGAGACGGTCGGCCACGAGCGCAACGGTCTCGGGCTCCTCGCGCCCGAGGATGCGGTCCATCGCCTCGAGCACGGTCACCCGCACCCCGAGGCGGGCCAGTGCCTGCGCCAGTTCGATGCCGATCGGGCCGCCGCCGAGGACGGCCAGCGACGCCGGCAGGGCGTCGAGTGACCACAGCGTGTCGCTGGTGAGGGGCGTCGCGTCGCGCAGGCCCGGGATCGGGGGCACGGACGGCGTCGCCCCGGTGGCGACGACGACCCGGCCGGCGTCCACGACGTCGCCGTCGATCTCGATGCGTTGTCGCGTCAGGAAGCGGGCCCGGCCGGCCCGGACCTCGATGCCCCGCGCCCGGGACACGTCGGCGGTCTCGGTCGCGGCCACGTCGTCGATCGCCGTCCGAGCGGCCGCCAGCGCACCGGCCGGGTCGGCGCCCCGGGCGGCGGCCGCGATCAGCGCCTTGGACGGGACGCACCCGGTCCACGTGCAGTCGCCGCCGAGCGGCCCGTCCTGCACGAGAAGGGTGCGGGCGCCGCGCCGGACCCCCGCGTCGACGGCGCTCATGCCGCCCGCACCGCCACCGATCACGACGAGGTCGTAGCGCTCCACGGGTCTGCGAACGCCGCCGTGGCCTGCACGATTCCCGTCGGTGGCCTACGGTCCGACCATGTCCGCGACCACACCGCCGAAGGGTCGCCCGACGCCGGGCCGCCGCGACCGCCGGGTCGCGCAGCACCGCCGGGCGTCCCGCCGCCGGTCGGCCCGCTACGTGTGGGTCGTCCTCGGCGTCAGCCTCCTGGTCGCCGTCCTCGTCCTGGGGACCGGAACGGGAGGCAACGGGACGACCACGAACCTCGTGCTGCCCCTGCTCGCTCCGGGGCTGCTCATGCGTCCGGGCTCGACCCTCCGGGAGCCGCCACCGGAGGATGGATCGTGAGGGTGCGCAGGTACTCGGGGTAGGTGCCCCACCGCACGTCGCCGACCGGCTGCAGCATCGACAGCAGGTCGCGGTACATGGCCCACGTGCGCCGCAGTCCCTCGGCCGGACCGAACTTGTCGCGCTTCGTGCGGTGCGACACTCCGGTCATGGTGCGGGCGGCGGTGCGGAACCCGCCCTCGCAGATCACCTCGTTGAGCCGGACCTCGATCGTGTACCCGTCGAGCTTGGCCGGGTCGAGACGGTCCCAGATCCACCGGGGCACGATCCGTTCGCCCGACAGCGGCGGGCAGCGCAGCACGAGCCCGTTGAGCCAGCCGTAGTCGAACGCGCCGAGGCTCATCTCGGCCTCGCCGGCCAGCACGGGTTCGCAGACCCGGTCGAGGTGGACGCCCGCCAGGCCCGTGCAGTCGGCGTCCACGAACAGCACGAAGTCGGCGTCGGTGGCGTCGACGCCGGCCTGCATGGCGTGGGCCTTCGACCCGCGGGACCCGTCACGCCGCAGGACCTGGGCGCCGGCGTCCTCGGCCCGCACGACGGTGGCGTCTGCCGACCCGTCGTCGACCACCAGCACGCGCCGCACGTAGCGGCAGTCGAGGGCGGCGCGGACGTTGGCGGCGACGGTGGGCGCCTCGTCCCTCGCCGGCACGACGACGTCGACGGTGCGTTCGGTCACGGCCGGCGACGTCAGCGGGGCGACTTCAACAGCTCGGGCACGACCGGCGCGTCGGTGCGCCGGTGCATCGCCTCGACGGTCTCGAGGCCCTTCGGGCCGACCACCTTGTCGACCAGGGCCAGGGGCACCAGTTCCTCGTCGAGCTCCCACGGTTCGCCGAGCTCGTCGACGCGGCTCTCGACCGACTCCCACAGGCGCTCGGGCAGCACCCGGCCGACCCCGGCGACCAGCCAGACCTCGGCGTCGAAGTCGCGGGCGACCGCAGCGGCGGCGTGGGAACCGGCGACGGCGACGAAGGCATCGGGCCCGACGGCCGACGCCTCGAGCAGCACGACCCGAGACCAGCGCACGGCGCCGGCGACGTTGGCGGGCGGGATCTCCTCGGCGTCGGAGTCGGCGTACTCGAGCCGGCGGACCAGGCCGGCCCCCTCCCCCAGGGCGTCGACGACCAGGGCGCGCACGTCGCCCCGCCGGATCAGGGCCGAGCCGGTCTGCTCGGGCCAGCCGACGACGGTGACGGTGACGTCGTCGGGGAGCTCGTAGGCGAGGGCGGCCGGGGTGGGGTCGTCCTGGAGGGCCGACACGCTGGCGAACGCCTCGGCGCGCGGGTCGTTGGTGGCCAGCACCCGGGACGCGAGCCACCACATGGGCCCGCTCGTCGGGTGCCGGTCGATGATCCGGCGACACGCCGTGACGAGCCCGGTGGGGTCGTCGACGAACCCGGCCAGGGCGCGCGCCGTCTCCTCGGCGAGGGTGCCGTGGTCGGCGCCGCCCGCCCGAGCGACGTAGCGGAGGCGCTCGATGGGGTGCACCCCGGCCTCAGGCTCCCGGCTTGAAGATCATCAGGTACAGCATGATCAGGAGCAGCACCGTGGCGATGGGCCCGCCCTTGGCGACGAGCTGCATGCCCTTCATGTCGCCGCCGGCGACCTGCTTCTCCCCCTTCAGGATCATGGCGCTGACCACGCCGCTGATGCCGAACCACACGAGGAAGGCGAGCGAGATCCACGTGTCGGAGAACTCGAGCACCTCGTCGGACAGGACGATCATCAGGACGCCGGTCACGAGGAGGACGACGAGGCCGGGCAGGGCGATGCGCTGGGTGTAGTTGGCCGTGAAGCCGGCCCAGCTGCGTACGACCGGGTCGCCGCCGTTCTTCTCGAGGTACGAGCCCAGGAGCGGGTTGATCGCCGCCGGGGCGAACGAGACGATCACGGCGATGATGTGGATCAGCAGGACGACGTTGTAGGTGTCGTCCCGGAACGCGGCGAGGACCACGGGGCAGGCGCCTCCTGTGTGCGGGTCGGATCTGCTCCTGCGGAACCTACTTCGGTATCGTGCTCCGCCGTGCCTAGCGATCCCGCGCTCGACGTCACGCTGACACACCTGTCGGGGAGCGAGCTCCCGCTCGACGACTGGTTGACGACGTTCCACCTCGCCGTGGCCGTCCTCGACCCCTACGAGTACGAGAGCGCCTGGCTGATCGACACCGCTGGGCGCATCCTGACGACCTTCGGCGGCGCCGACGCCCGGGTCGGGTTCGTCGTCACCGCCACGCCCGAGGCCGCCAAGGAGTTCGTCGGCCCGTGGGCCGACCGGCTGTTCATCCTGTGCGACCCCGAGAAGGCGTTCGTGAAGTCGATGGCGCTCGAGCAGCTCCCGGCGCTGGTGCACCTCGGCATCGACGGCACCCTGCTCGGTTCGGCCGAGGGCTGGCAGCCCGCCGAGTGGCAGGCCGTCGCCGACAACCTCGCCAAGGTCATGAGCTGGAAGGCGCCCGACATCCCGGCGCCCGGCGACCCCCGCCCCTACGAGGGCGCCCCCGCCGTCTGACGCGGAACATGCGGCCGTTCCGGCCGACCCTCCCCCGAAACGGCCGCAGGTTGCGGTTCGCGGCAGACTCGGGGGCGTGACCGACTTCGCGTACACCCCGCTGCTGCCCACGTCCGGTGACGAGACCTCGTACCGGAAGCTCGACCTGCCCGATCTCGACGGCGGCGGCGTCGGCACCGTCGAGATCGGTGGCGCCCGGTTCCTCACGGTCGACTCCGAGGCGCTGACCGCGCTGGCGGCCGAGGCGATGTACGACATCGCCCACTATCTGCGGCCCGGTCATCTCCAGCAGCTCCGCAACATCCTCGACGACCCCGAGGCGTCGGCCAACGACCGCTTCGTCGCGACGGATCTGCTCAAGAACGCCAACGTCGCGGCCGGCGGCATCCTGCCGATGTGCCAGGACACCGGCACCGCCATCGTGAAGGGCAAGCGGGGCGGCCGGGTCCTCACCGCGGGCGGCGACGAGGAGGCCCTGGCGCGGGGCATCTTCGACACCTACCAGCGGGCCAACCTGCGCTACTCGCAGATGGCGCCGCTGACGATGTGGGAGGAGCAGAACACCAAGACCAACCTGCCCGCCGAGATCAAGCTCGCCGCGGTCGACGGCGACGAGTACCGGTTCCTGTTCATGGCCAAGGGCGGCGGCTCGGCCAACAAGAGCTACCTGTACCAGGAGACCAAGGCGCTGCTGTCGCCCGAGAAGCTCCTCGCCTTCCTCGACGACAAGCTCCGCACGCTCGGCACCGCCGCGTGCCCGCCGTACCACCTCGCCGTGGTGATCGGCGGCACCTCGGCCGAACTGGCGCTCGAGACCGCCAAGCTGGCCAGCGCCCGCTACCTCGACTCGCTCCCCAAGCAGGGCTCGGCGCTCGGCCACGGCTACCGCGACGTCGAGTTCGAGGCCGAGGTCCTGAAGCTCTCGCAGGAGTTCGGGATCGGCGCCCAGTTCGGCGGCAAGTACTTCTGCCACGACGTCCGCGTCATCCGCCTACCCCGGCACGGCGCCTCGCTCCCGGTGGCGGTGGCCGTGTCGTGCTCCGCCGACCGTCAGGCCCTCGCCAAGATCACCGCCGACGGCGTGTTCCTCGAGGACCTCGAACGCAACCCGGCCCGCTTCCTCCCCGAGGTCACCAACCGCGATCTGGGCGGCGACGTCGTGGCCATCGACCTGTCGCAGCCGATGGACGCCATCCGCGCCGAGCTCTCCAAGCACCCGGTGAAGACCCGGCTGTCGCTGACCGGAACGCTCGTCGTCGCCCGCGACATCGCCCACGCCAAGATCGAGGAGCGTCTGCAGGCCGGCGAGCCGATGCCGCAGTACCTGCGCGACCACCCCGTGTACTACGCCGGCCCGGCCAAGACGCCGGAGGGCTACGCGTCGGGCTCGTTCGGCCCGACGACGGCCGGGCGCATGGACTCCTACGTCGACACGTTCCAGGCCGCCGGTGGCTCGATGGTGATGCTCGCCAAGGGCAACCGGTCGAAGCAGGTCACCGACGCCTGCGCCCGCCACGGCGGCTTCTACCTGGGCTCGATCGGCGGCCCCGCCGCCCGCCTCGCCCAGGACAACATCAAGAAGGTCGAGGTCCTCGAGTACCCCGAGCTCGGGATGGAGGCCGTCTGGAAGATCGAGGTCGAGGACTTCCCCGCGTTCATCATCGTGGACGACAAGGGCAACGACTTCTTCCAGACCGTCTCCCGCCCCATCGACCTCGGGACGAAGCGCCCCTAACGTTCTGGCAGGACGAGCGGAACACCCACCGCGGCCGTCCGCCGACCGGTCTCGAAGGCCCGGCGGAAGGCGACGAAGGCGAGCACGCCGCCCAGGTTGAAGACGAGGTCCCAGCCGGTGTTCGCACCGTCGCCGACGTGCAGGTCGGGGATGCGTTGGGCCGACACGAACTCGAGCACCTCGTTCGCAGCACCCAGTCCGCAGGTGAGGCCGGCGGCGAGCCACGCCCGCAGCCGGTCGGAGCACCGCTCGCGGTCGACGAGCCCGCCGAGCACCTCGAATGCCGCGAGCGCGACGATCGCCGACCCGACACCGTGGACGAGTTGGTCGTAGCGCAGCACGCCGGACACGAGCCAGGTGTCGTAGAACGGCGCGTCGCCGGGACCCGGTGCGAGCCCGCCGACGGCGTGGAGCGCGCCGAGCGCCGAGAGCCCGCCGAGGGTGCGACGACCGAGCCGACCGCGGGCACCGACCATGGCCACGACGACGGTCAGACCGAGCAGCACGACCAGGTACGGCCAGACGCGCCCGTCGCTTCGCACGATCGGCACGCCCGCAGCGAGCGCCAACCACCCGACCGTGGCGCGAGCGAGCCGCGGGTGCCGGGTCCCCACGTCGACGAGCGCCTGTCCCGGGGTCACGGCTCGCCGTCCCGACGCTCGACCGATCGACGGCCGAGTGCGAACCCCGCACCCAGGGCGAACCCGCCCAACCCGCAGGCGACGACGACGAGCAGGACGAGTGCCAGCGTCGCCGCGAGCCGCTGTGCGGCCGCGTCGGCCGACCGGACGAAGACGTTGCGCTCCTCGAACCGGTCGCCCACGTCGACGTCGACGTCCACGTCGTTGTAGGTGCTCCCGCCCGACACGATCCGGCCGGGCTCGGTCCGCGGGATGGCGTCGAGGTACGGGCGGCAGTCGGGACCACCGGCGGCGGGAGCGACGTTCTCGGCGACGTCGTTCCTCAGCGTGCCGTCGTCGTCGAGGCAGTCGCCCGGGACGGGTGGGAGCTCGGCCAAGACCTCGGGGGTGTCCGGGCGGGTCGTGGTCGGCGCCGTGGCGTCGGCCTGCGGATCGGTCGGGTCGGACGAGGAGGGTGCCGACGTCGGGGGCGCCGGGCCCGCTCCCGGGTCCGACGGCCCCGGATCCGGCGCGCCCGGGTCCGACGGGCCGGCGCCGGGGTCATCCGGACCGGGATCGGGCGCCGAGGATCCGTCGTCCGTCGTGCCGGAGCTGCCCGACCCGCCCGACGAACCATCGCCGTCGGACGTGCCCGAGCTGCCCGATCCGCCGGAGCTGCCGTCGCCCTCCGAGCCCCCCGACCCGCCGGATGACCCCGCCGACCCCTCGCTCGAGCTCGTCCCCGACGCCGTGCCGTCCTGGGCGGGCAGCACCGCGAACGCGAGCGCGAGGGCGAGACCCACCGCCAGGACGACGTCGACGACCCGCGCCACCCGCGGGTTGGCCTGCATGGCCGAAACGTACCGTCCGCCGGAATCCGGGGGTTCGTCCGCCCGGAGGTCGACCCGGCCGGCAAGGCGCCAGCCGTGCACCACGCGCTGCCGGCGGTCGCCGCCGACGGCTGCCTCATCGTCACGGCCATGCGCCCCGGCGGGGGCGTCGACCGGTGCGTCCGGACGGCGGGGCGCACGTCAGCTGCACCGAGAGTTCACATTCCTTCGACCCCTTGGACTCTCGGTGCGTCCGGTCGGCGGGGCGCAGGGGAGATGCACCCAGAGTTCGGTTGGGGGTCCGGGGGGGCGCGGGGAGGATCACTGCAATGGTTGAGCGGGTTCCCGGCCCCCGCCGTCGAATGGTTGTGGAACGTGATCGCGTGCGAGGCGGCGCCCGTTGCGCACCTCTTGTGGGCGAGCGGGATTCCGTAGGGTCGCCCGGTGCCCGCCGCGCTGCTCGTCGTCCTCGCCGCCGTGCTGTGGGGGACGACCGGTACCGCCCAGGAGCTCGGCCCCGACGACATCGACCCGCTCGCCGTCGGCTGGGTGCGCCTCGTGGTCGGCGCCGCGGGCCTCGGCGTCATGGCCCGGCTGCGTCGCAGCCGGCCGGCGCCGCTCCCCCGCACCTGGCTGGTCGTCGCCGTGCTCGCCGTGACCAGCTACCAGCTCACGTTCTTCGGCGGCGTCCGCCTCGCCGGCGTGGCCCTCGGGACCGCGGTCGGGATCGGCTCGGCACCGATCTGGGGTGGGCTGGTCGACGCCACGTTCCTCGGCTGGCGCCCCTCCCGACGCTGGCTCGTCGCCGCAGCCATCGCCATCGTCGGCGTGGGCCTCGTCGCCGGCCAGCCGGGCGACGCCGAACGTCCGCTCCTCGGTCTGACGCTGGCCGTCGGGGCGGGGGCCAGCTACGCGCTCTACGCCTACGCCCTGCAGCAGCTCGCCCGCGCGGGCGACCCCGACCGCGTGACGGCCACGACCTTCGCGCTCGCCGCGCTGGCGATGACGCCGATCGCTTTGCTGGCCGGCGGCTCCGAGGCGGTCGAGGACCTGACGTCGGCCCGGGGCGTAACCATGAGCCTCCACCTGGGCCTCGTCGCCACCGCGCTCGCCTACGGGCTGTTCTCGCGAGGCGTGCGCGACACCCCGATCGCGACCGCGACGCTCCTCTCGCTCGCCGAGCCGCTGACCGCCGTCGTGCTGGGGATCGCCGTCGTCGGCGAAGACCTGACGACGCCGGCCGGTGCCGGCATCGCGCTGTTGCTCGTGGGCGTGACGACGGCCGCGACCGTCCGCGAGCGCCGGCTGCCGGGCGCGGCCCCGGAACCCGCCGGTTAGCGTCGACCCCGAACGCTCGCACCGACAGCCGCCGGCACGCGCCGGCCTCAGGGGGACAATCATGCGCATCGGAATCTTCGGCGGCCTCGCCGCCACCGGCAGCATCGACGACATCGTCGCCGACGTCCGCACCGCCCACGACCAGGGGTTCGCCAGCTACTGGGTGCCCCAGATCTTCGGCTACGACGCCCTCACCCTGCTCGCCGTCGTCGGCCGCGAGACCGAGTCGATCGAGCTGGGCACCTCGGTCGTGCCGACCTACCCCCGGCACCCGGCCATGCTCGCCGCCCAGTCGCTCACCACCCAGCAGGCGGCCGGCGGTCGGTTCACGCTCGGCATCGGGCTCTCGCACCAGCCCGTCATCGAGCACATGTTCGGCATGAGCTTCGAGAAGCCGGTCCGCCACCTCCGCGAGTACCTCGAGATCCTCATGCCGCTCGTCGACGGCAAGGCCGTGTCGTTCAACGGCGAGACGCTCAGCGCCAACCTCGCGCTCGACGTCCCCGACCCCCAGCCCGTCCCCGTCATGGTCGCCGCGCTCGGCCCCCAGATGCTGAAGCTCGCCGGCGCCCGCACCGCCGGCACCATCACCTGGATGACCGGCGCCCAGACGTTGGAGACCCACACGGTGCCCACGATCCGCGACGCCGCGACCGACGCCGGCAACGCCGAGCCGCGGATCGCCGCCGGCGTCCCCGTGTGCGTCACCGACGACATCGACGGTGCCCGCCAGCGGGCGGCGAGCGTGTTCGCCATCTACGGGCAGTTGCCCAGCTACCGGGCGATGCTCGACCGGGAGGGCCTCGACGGCCCCGCCGACCTGGCGATCATCGGCGACGAGGCCACCGTCGCCGCGCGCGTGCGGGCCTACGCCGACGCGGGCGTCACCGACTTCGCGGCCAGCGAGTTCGCGTCGTCGGCCGACGAGCGGTCCCGCACCCGCGCCACGCTGCGGGACCTGCTGTGAAGATCCGGGTCGGCTACGGCCTCGGCACCCGGACCGTCAGCAACGACGCCGATCGCTTCGCGCCGCTCGTCGACGCCCTCGAGGAGCGGCGCTTCGACTCGCTGTGGCTGTCCGAGAAGATCACCGACGACTGCCCCGACCCGCTCGTCGGCATGGCGTTCGCGGCCGGACGGACCACGAAGCTGAAGTTCGGCACGAGCGTGATGGTCCTCCCCGGCCGGAACCCGATGCTGCTGGCCAAGGAGCTCGCCACGCTCGACCGCCTGTCGAGGGGTCGGCTGCTCCCGGCCTTCGGCCTCGGACAGGTCGACCCAGGCGAACAGCAGGCGTTCGGCGTCGAACGCGGCGAGCGGGCGAGGCGCTTCGACGAGATGCTCCCCCTCCTGCGCCGGTTCTGGTCGGAGGAGACGGTCGACCACGAGGGCGAGTTCTTCCGGTACGAGGCCGCCCGGGTGCGCCCGTTCCCGCTCCAGGACCCGATCGAGATCTGGTTCGGCGGGATCGCGCCGAGCGAGCTGAAGCGCACGGGCCGCCACGGCGACGGCTGGCTACCGAGCTTCTGCACGCCCGACGACGTCGCCGAGGGCCGACCCACGATCGAGCGCATCGCCGCCGAGCACGACCGCGAGATCGACCCCGAGCACTTCGGCGCGCTCGTGCCCTACGGCATCGACGGCATCCCCGACGCGCTCGGGGCGTTCCTGGCCAAGCGGCGCCCGGGCATCGACCCCGCCGACGTCGTGGCGCGTGACCTCCACGCCGTCCGTCCCCTGCTGGAGCGGTTCGTCGAGGTCGGGGCGTCGAAGTTCGTCATCGTGCCGATCGGCGAGCCCGCGGACTGGGGCGACCACCTCGCCGAGGTCGCCGACGAGGTCCTCACCATCCAGAACTGACGGAGCGGCTACGTTCCGCCGCCATGAAGTTCGGGATCGTCTTCGCCAACCTCGGCCCCTTCGCCGACGGACCAGCCGCCGCCGCCATGGCCCGAGCCGCCGAGGAGGCCGGCTTCGAGTCGCTGTGGACCGTCGAGCACGTCGTCGTGCCCGCGGGCTACGAGTCGCAGTACCCCTACGACCCGTCCGGGAAGATGCCGGGCGGCGAGGAGTTCGCCATCCCCGACCCCCTGGTCTGGCTCGCCTACGTCGGCGGTGCGACCTCGACGATCCGCCTGGCGACCGGCATCCTCATCGTCCCGCAGCGCAACCCGGTGATCCTGGCCAAGGAACTCGCCACCCTCGACCACCTCACCGGCGGCCGCATGGAGCTCGGCATCGGCGTGGGCTGGCTCGAGGAGGAGTTCGACGCCATCGGCATCCCGTTCGGCGAGCGGGGCAAGCGCACCGACGACAACATCGCCGCCATGCGGGCCCTGTGGTCCGAGACCAAGGCGAGCCACCACTCGCCGTTCACCGACTTCGACGACTGCATCTCGCTGCCCCACCCCGTCGACGGCCGCATCCCCGTCCACGTGGGCGGCCACACCGACATCGCCGCCCGCCGGGCCGGCCGGCTGGGCGACGGGTTCTTCCCCGGCAAGGGCTCCAACGAGGAGCTGGCCCGTAGCTTCGGCATCGTCCGCGAGACCGCGGTCGAGCACGGGCGCGATCCGGACGCCATCGAGTTCACCGTCGGCGCCCCCGGCCTCGGCGCCGACTCGATCCCGGCCATCCGGGCCCTGGAGGAGATCGGCGCCGACCGCGTGCTCGTGCCGGGCTTCGCGTTCTGGGGCGGCGACCCCGCCGAGGCGCTCGCCCGCTACGGCGACGAGGTCATCGCCGCGTACTGACCCACCGGCGCGAGAACGCCGGCCCGGCCACCGGCCCGGGACCGAGTCCGTCTAGACCTGGGGCGGCACGGCCCCGGCGCCGGCCAGGCAGCTGTCGACGCGGACGCGACCGTCGACGACGGAGACCGTGACCGTGTCGGAGCCCGTGGCCCACTCGGTCAGCGCCTGCTCGATCTCGTCGGTGTCCTGGTCGGTGTCGCCGACCACGTCCCAGCGCACGCAGTCGAGGTCGCCGTCCTCCCACGTGACGGCCTGGTCGCCGCCCCACCCGTCGACGGCCCGGAAGGCATCGGTCGGGTTCACCGTGGTGTCGCCGGTCGTGAGCAGGCCGACGAGGAACAGCGCCCCGACGGCGCCCTCGTCGACGATCTCGCCGTCGGCCGGCGGGACCGGCACGGCGACCGCGGGCTCGCGGTCGAGGTACCGGGTCGGGTCGAGCACCTGCTCGCTCGTGGTCGGCGGATCGGCGAAGGCGGCGTCGACCGCTCGCTCACCGCCCTGCTGCAGGAGCTGCCGCACGAAGATCGGGCCGAACTCGTAGGGGGCGACGATCTCGAAGATCAACATCTCCGGGAAGCGCGAGACGTCGATGCCCGCCCCGTACGCCTGCTCCTCGGTCTCGGCGCGGTCGCGGAACTCCTCGGGCTGGTCGCCGATCCAGCGGTCCTCGATGCGGCGCGCGTTGCCCTCGACCAGCGACGTGAACCCCGTCGAGATCTCGCCGGGGTCGTCCTGGTACTGGTCGCGGTCGAGCTCGAAGTGTTGGTCGTCGAGCGCGTGGACGAGCTCGTGCACGATCGTCTGCTGGACGTACGGGGTCGGCGACGCGCCCCGCACGACCAGCTCGTTCGTCTCGGGGTCGTAGAACCCCACGACGCCGACCGACAACAGGGCACGCAGCTCGGTCGCCAGATCGGTCTCGGCATCGAGCAGGCCGAGGGCGCGGTAGAAGACCTCGGCGTCCTCCAGCTCCTCGACGTCCTCCTCGAAGTCGGCCAGGAGCCGCGCCTCGAACTCGTCGTCGGGGGCGAGCTCGACGACCACGTCCTGGAGGAACTCGAGCCCCCGCAGTGCCGCGACGTCGTCCTGGAGCCGGGCGACGAGCGCGAGGAACTCGTCCTCGGGGATCGGTGCGACCGTGGTGGTCGGGGCCGTGGTCGTGGACTCCTCGGGGACGCTGCCGGTGGGGGCGTCGTCGGGGCCGGCGTCGAGGCCCGGCTCGGACGTCGTCGGCGCCGCTCCGTCTCCACCGTCGTCGTCGCCGCGGTCGACGAACACCACGGAGGCCGCCACCAGGATCAGGACGCCGATGACGGCGAACGCCGCCAGCCAGCGGCGCCGGCCACCGAGCGGCTCGTCGGCGCCGGAGGGAGGTGGCGGCGGGGGCGGCGGCGCGCCGCCCGGCACGGCCCAGCCGCCACCCGGCTGATCGGCCGGCGGCCCGGCGGGCGGTCCCGACGGCGGTCCGGCCGGCGGCCCGGCGGGCGGTCCCGTCGGCGGGCCGGCAGGCATGCCCGGGACTCCGGGGGGCGGCGGGGGCGGCGGGCTGTCGGACACGGGGCCCGACGGTACCGGCGCGCCCGGGCCCACCGGCCGTCGCGCCGGTGTGCGTACGCTCCGGACATGGCCCGGATCTCCACACGCATCACCGACCTCCTCGGCATCGACGTCCCCATCGTGCAGGCGCCCATGGGGTGGATCGCCCGTGCCCAGCTCGCCTCCGCCGTGTCGGAGGCGGGCGGCCTCGGCATCATCGAGACGTCGTCGGGTGAGCTCGACAACGTGAAGGCCGAGATCACGAAGATGCGCGACCTGACCGACAAGCCGTTCGGGGTCAACATCGCGCAGGCCTTCGTGCGCGACCCGAACATCGTCGACTTCGTGGTCGACCAGGGCGTGCGCTTCGTGACCACGTCGGCCGGCGACCCGACGCGCTACACCGCGCTGCTCAAGGACGCCGGGCTCACCGTGTTCCACGTCGTGCCCACCCTCAAGGGTGCCCTCAAGGCGATCGATGCCGGCGTCGACGGCCTGGTCGTCGAGGGCGGCGAGGGCGGCGGCTTCAAGAACCCCCGCGACGTCGCCTCGATGGTGCTGCTGCCGCTCGTCGCCCAAGCGGTCGACGTCCCGATCATCGCCGCCGGCGGGATCGTCGACGGCGCGTCGATGGCGGCGGCGTTCGCCCTCGGCGCCGAGGGCGTGCAGATGGGTACCCGCATGGTGTCGGCGGCCGAGTCGCCGGTCCACCAGAACTGGAAGCAGGCGATCGTCGACGCCGAGGAGACCGACACGGTGTTCCTCAACCGGCACAGTCGTCCCGGCCTCCGGGCCCTGCGCACCGCACGGACCGAGGCCCTCGAGCGCGACGAGGCGGTCGACCTCGGGACGGCGTTCGGGCGGGTCATGGACGTCTACTTCGGCGGCGACCTCGAGGCGGGCGTCGCGCTGACCGGCCAGGTCGCGGGTCGGATCGACGCCGTCCGCCCGGTGGCCGACATCATCGACGACTGCGTCGAGGGGTTCCTGAGCACGGTGCGCCGGCTGGCTGCGCATGGTTGAGCTGCCGAACGAGTACCGCGTCGTCCACGTCGCCGACACCGGCGAACGCCGCGCGTGCGAGCTCGCCGACGTCGACGACCTGGGTCCGGGGTGGTTCTGGCTCGACGTCGTGGGCCCGACCGCCGACGTCGCCAACGACCTCGCCCGCCGCTTCGAGCTCGACCGCGTCACCCGCGACGACATCATCGAACCCCAGTTCCCGAAGTTCGAGGATCTCGAGGACCACCTCGTGATCGTCGTGCACGCGCTCGCCGCCGACGCCGAGGTCGTCCGCACCGTCGAGATCGACGTGCTCGTCGCCGACCGGTGGATCGTCACGGTGCACGCCGAACCGCTGCGGAGCATCGACCACCTCCAGGGCCGGCTGCTGCGCCCGAGCTTCGCGGCCGACGACCCGTTCCACCTGGCCTGCCGGCTCGTCGAGCTCGTCGGCGAGCGCTACCTGCCGATCCTCGACGAGATCGACATCCAGGTGCTCGACCTCGAGGACGACGCCGTCGAGGGCGACCCGTCCGTGCTCCCCGACATCCACGCCCTGCGCCGCGACATCGCCGTCCTGCGCCGGATCCTCGCCCCGCAGCGCCGCATGGTCGAACTGCTGTCCCGACGCCGGCCCCACGCACTGCACGACGGCGTCTCCGAGCGAGCCTCGCGCGACCTCGCCGACGCCGTCGACCACCACGTCCGCCTCATCGAGTCGCTCGACGCCGCACACCAGATGGTCGCGACGCTCGTCGACACCTACCGGGGCGCGGCGGCCGAGCAGATGAACGAGGTGATGAAGGTGCTGACGGTGTTCTCGGCGATCTTCATGCCGCTGACCCTGATCGCCGGCATCTACGGCATGAACTTCGAGCGGATGCCGGAGCTCGACGAGCCGTGGGGCTACGGCACGGCGCTCGGCGCGATGGCGATCCTCGGCACCGGGCTGTGGGTCTACTTCGTGCGTCGCGGGTTCATCGGTGGGCCGCGCCTGCAGGACCTCGCCCGGCCCGCCAAGGCGGCGGGCCGGGTCGGTCGAGGTCTGGCGTCGGCGGCGACCCTGCCGATCCGGGCCGCCACGCGCACCGGCTCGGGGCCGGCGCCGGGCGACGGCCGCCCGGGTGGCGATCGCTGAGGGTCAGTCGGCGCTGCCGTCGCGCAGGAAGCGCCGCAGGATCTTCCCGGAGGCCGACTTCGGGATCTCGGGGATGAACTGCACCTGGCGGATCTGCTTGTAGGTCGCGACCTTGTCGGCGACGAAGTCCTTCACCTCGTCCTCGGTGAGCTTCTGGCCGGGGGCGGCGGTGACGAACGCCTTCGGCAGCTCGCCGGCCTCGTCGTCGGGCACGCCGATCACGGCGCAGTCGGCGATCTTGGGGTGCGTGAGCAGCAGCGCCTCGAGCTCTGCGGGCGGCACCTGGAAGCCCTTGTACTTGATGAGCTCCTTCACCCGGTCGACGATCGAGTAGTGGCCGTGCTCGTCCAGTTCGGCGACGTCGCCGGTGTGGAGCCAGCCGTCCTCGTCGATCGTCGAGGACGTCGCCTCGATGTTCCCGAAGTAGCCCTTCATCACGTTCGGACCCCGGACCCAGAGCTCGCCCCGGCCGCCCACGTCCTGGTCGGTGCCGTCGGCGTCGACGATGCGGCACTCGATGTTGGGCACGGCGACGCCGGAGGTCCCGGGCCGGAACTCGCCCGGCGGGGTGGCGTGGGAGACGGGCGACAGCTCGGTCATGCCGTAGCCCTGCACGACGTCGGTCCCGATCCGGGCGGCGGCCTCCTGGGCCAGTTCCGCGCCGAGCGGGGCGGCGCCCGAGAACACGAGGTCGAGCGACGAGAGGTCGAACTGCTCGACGAGGGGGTGCTTGGCCAGGGCCAGCACCATCGGCGGCACGGCGAAGAAGTGGGTGACCTTCTCGTCCTGGATGGTCCGCAGTGCGACCTCGAGGTCGAAGCGGGGCATCGACAGGATGCGCGACCCCGCAGCGAGCAGCGAGTTCATCAGCACCTGCATGCCGTAGATGTGGAAGAACGGCAGGGCCGCGACGGCGGTGTGCTCGGGACCCATGGGGATCAGCGGCTCGCACTGGGCCAGGTTCGCCACCAGGTTCCGGTGGGTGAGCATGACGCCCTTCGACAGACCGGTGGTGCCCGACGAGTACGGGAGCACGACGAGGTCCTCGGCGGGGTCGACCGGCACCTGCTCGATCGGGTCGCCGAGGAGGTCGGTGAGCGGCGTCGTGCCCTCGACGGCGTCCATGGTGACGATCTCGGTCACCTTCGTGCCCTCGATGGCCGCCCGGGCGGTGTCGAGGAACATCCCGATCGTGACGATCATCGTCGCACCGCTGTCGTTCAACTGGTGGCGGATCTCGTCGGCGGTGTACGTCGGGTTGAGCGTCGTGTTCGTGGCCCCGCACACGGCGACCCCGTGGAAGACGAGCGCGTACTCGGGGAGGTTCGGCGCCATGATCGCCACGACCGAGCCCTTGCCGAAACCGCGGGCCTGGAGGCCGCCGGCCAGCGCGTGGATCGCCCCCTTCAGCTCGCCGTAGGTGTAGCCCCGGCCGGACTCGGCGTCGGCGATGGCCGACCGGTCGGCGAGCTCGTCGGCCTTGCGGAGCACGAACTCCGTGATCGGGACGTCGGGGATCTCGACGTCGGGGAAGC
The DNA here is from genome assembly GCA_041984725.1 of Acidimicrobiales bacterium. Taxonomy (GTDB): domain Bacteria; phylum Actinomycetota; class Acidimicrobiia; order Acidimicrobiales; family Salinilacustritrichaceae; genus Salinilacustrithrix. Next base: position 30,743 of record JBHIXO010000011.1, read on the forward strand.
GGCTCGTGTGCACGATCGTCATGGCGTGCATCCTGTCAGTTGCGGCTGGTTGGATGCGCTCGTGCGCTTCGAGGACGAACTGATCGGCCACGTGGACGCCGATCGTCCGTGCTTCCTGCTGCCGGGGGGCGGTGAACTGGGCTACGGCTGGCTGCGCGGCCGCGCCGGACGCCTGGCCGGTGCGCTCCGGGCCGCCGGCGT
>JBHIXO010000012.1:0-30202 GCA_041984725.1 Acidimicrobiales bacterium
TGGACGCGGGCGCGGCCCTCCCCCACCGCGAACGAGCCGTCGCGGCGGGACTGGTAGGTGACCTCGACGTCCTCGCCGCCGTGGCGGAGCACGACCCGCTCGGGGGGCATCGGCGAGTTGCGCCAACCGGAGGGCAGGTCGGCGAGCACGCCGGCATGGGCCCGGTTGTCGGCTTGCATCCACAGCGCGGCGGCCACGGCGGCTCGCCGCAACCCCTCCTCGTCGAGGACGAGGGAGCGGGGCGGGTCGATGCGGTCGATGAAGTCGGTGGTGGTGTCCCCGGCCAGGAACGCCGGTGTGCGCAGGGTCTCGGCCAGGAACGCCCGGTTGGTGACGACCCCGCCGAGGTGCAGCCGCTCGAGCGCGAGGGCCAGCCGGCCGGCCGCCTCGGCCCGGGTGGGCCCGTGGGCCACGACCTTGGCCAGCATCGGGTCGAAGTCGACGCCGACCACGGAGCCGGCGGCGACGCCGCTGTCCCAGCGGATGGCCGGGTCGGTCGGCTCCTCGTAGGCGACGAGGCGCCCGATGGCGGGCAGGAACCCGCTGACCGGGTCTTCGGCGTAGAGGCGGGCCTCGATGGCGTGGCCGGTGAAGGTCACCGAGCCCTGGTCGTGGTCGAGGGGCTCGCCGGCGGCGACGCGCAGCTGCTCGCGGACCAGGTCGATGCCGGTGACCTCCTCGGTCACCGGGTGCTCGACCTGGAGGCGGGTGTTGACCTCGAGGAAGTAGAACTCGGCCCGGTCCTCGTCGTAGAGGAACTCGACCGTGCCGGCCGACCGATAGCCGAGCGTGCGGGCGAGCGCGAGTGCGGCCTCGCCCATGGCGCTGCGCTGGGCGCCGTCGATGACCGGTGACGGCGACTCCTCGATCACCTTCTGGTGGCGGCGCTGGATGGAACACTCGCGCTCGCCGAGGTGGATCACTTTGCCGTGCTCGTCACCCAGGATCTGGATCTCGATGTGACGGGCGCGAGGGACGTATCGCTCGAGGAAGACGCGGTCGTCGCCGAACGCGCCCTTGGCCTCGCGCTGCGCGGCGGCCACGGCCTCGGCCAGGTCCTCGGCCCGCTCGACGATGCGCATGCCCTTGCCGCCGCCACCGGCCGCGGCCTTGACCAGCAGCGGGAACCCGACGGAGTCGGCCTGGGTGGGATCGTCCGAGGACGGCAGGGTCGGGACGCCGGCCTCGACGGCGATGCGCTTGGCGGCGAGCTTGTCCCCCATCGACTCGATGACCTCGGGCGTGGGGCCCACCCACGCGATGCCGGCATCGATCACGGCCCGGGCGAAACCGGCGTTCTCGGACAGGAAGCCGTAGCCGGGATGCACCGCGTCGGCACCGGCGGCGCGGGCCGCAGCGACGACCGCGGCGGCGTCGAGGTACCCGCCGTCGGGGAGGCGGATCGCCTCATCGGCCTCGGTGACGAAAGGGGCGTCGGCATCGGCGTCGACGTACACGGCGACGCAGCGCAGGCCCATGGAGCGCGCGGTGCGGAAGACGCGCCGGGCGATCTCGCCGCGGTTGGCGACGAGGACGGACGTGAGGGGACGGGTCACAGTCGGAACACCCCGTAGCTGGAGGAGCCTTCGATGGCTCGGTTGCGGACGGCGGACAGGGTGAGGCCGAGGACGGTGCGCGTGTCTCGCGGGTCGATGATCCCGTCGTCGCTGATGGCGCCCGTGGCGACGAGGGCGAGCGAGCCCTGCTCCTGGGCCTCCTCGACCATGGCCACGATGGCGGCGTCCTGCTCCTCGTCGAAGGGCTCGCCCTTCCGGGCGGCCTGCCCGCGCCGGACGATGGACATGACGCCGGCGATCTGCTTGGGCCCCATCACCGCGATCTTGGCCGTGGGCCAGATGAAGGTGAACCGGTTCCCGAACGCCCGGCCCGACATGCCGTAGGTGCCCGCGCCGTAGCTGGACCCGATGATGACCGTGAGGTGCGGCACCGTCGAGTTGGTGACCGCGTTGATCATCTGGGAACCCTTCTTGACGATGCCCTCCGCCTCGAAGTCCTTGCCGACCATGAAGCCGGTGATGTTCTGGAGGAACACCAGCGGCGTGTCGGTCTGGTTGCACAGCTGGATGAAGTGGGCGGCCTTCTGGGACGAGTCCGGGTAGATCACGCCGTTGTTGCCGAGGATGCCGACCGGGTACCCGTGGATCTGGGCCCAACCGCAGACCATCGACGGTCCCCACCGGGGCTTGAACTCCTCGAACCGGGAGCCGTCGACGGTGCGGGCGATGACGTCGCGCACGTCCACGGGCTGGCGCAGGTCACGGCTGACCAGGCCGAGCAGCTCCTCGGGGTCGTAGAGGGGCGGATCGCCGGGGCCGATCGGCTCGGGCCCGGGCTTGGGGATCTGGAGGTGGGACACGACCTCCCGGCACAGCCGGAGCGCGTCCATCTCGTCCTCGGCGAAGTAGTCGCCGAGGCCGGACACCTCGGCGTGCAGCGCCGCGCCGCCGAGGGTCTCGTCGTCGGACTCCTCGCCGGTGGCCATCTTCACCAGCGGCGGGCCGGCAAGGAAGATCTTGGACTTCTCCTTGATGACGATGACGTAGTCGGACAGCCCGGGCTGGTACGCACCACCGGCCGTCGACGAGCCGAACACGACACAGACCGAGGGGATGCCGAGCTTGGACAGCTCGATCATCTCGTAGAACGGGCGACCGGACTCGGCGAAGTGCGTGGTCTGGGTCTTGGGGCCGTCGCTGCCCGCCCCACCCATGCGCAGGTCGGCGCCGGCCGACTCGACGAAGCTGATGTAGGGCATGCGGTTGTCGCGGGCGATCTCGATGGCGCGCGACCACTTCTTGCCGGCGTAGGGCGTGAGCGCGCCGCCGAGCACGGAGGGGTCGTTGCCCATGATCACGCACTCGGTGCCGGCAATGACGCCGACGCCGACGACCATGCCGCCGCCCACGGTGTAGTCGGAGCCGTAGCCGGCGAGGGCGCTGATCTCGAGGAACGGGGTGTCCGGGTCGAGCACGTTGGCGATGCGCTCCCGGATGGGCATCTTGCCCCGCGAGCGCATGCGGGCGATCGACGCCTCGCCACCGCCGGCCTCGGCCTGGGCGAGCAACTCGTCGATGACGGCGATCTGCTCGAGCACGTCGTCGCGGTTCTGGCGGAACTGCTCGCTGGCAGTGTCGACGTTCGACGGCAGCGGCGGCGCCAGCAACGGGGTTCTCATCGGGATGGTTCCTCGGGGGTGTGAATGCGGTCGGGGTTCAGGAGCGCAGGGGCGACGGGTGGCGGGCCTCGACGATGTCGTCGCAGCGGGTGCGCACCAGCGCCTCGGTGCTCTCGGGGTGGGTGAGGATGTAGAAGCGGTCCTGGCGCACGGCGTCGACGACGGCGGCGCCGACCTCGTCGGGCGACAGGATCTGGCCGAACGCGCCGAGGGCGTCCTCGGTGGCCGCCCCGTCGCCGTCGCCGCCGACCAGCGCCGACAGGCCGCGGGCCTCGCCGCCGTCGGCGAGCTCCTCGGGGCGGTTGCGCTGGGACTCGAAGATGTTGGTCATGACCAGGCCCGGGCACAGCACCGACACGCCGATGTCGGCGTGGCCGGCGAGCTGCAGGTCGCGGTGCAGGGTCTCGCTCAGGGTCACGACGCCGTGCTTGGAGACGTTGTAGGCGGCCAGGTACGGCACAGAGATGAGCCCCGCCATCGACGCCGTGTTCACGACGTGGGCGGGGCCGCCCTGCTCGATCATCAGGGGGACGAACACGCGGATGCCGTGGATGACGCCCCAGAGGTTGACCCCGAGGACCCACTCCCAGTCGCGCTCGGTGTGGGTCCAGACCGGGCCGCCGACACCGACGCCGGCGTTGTTGTGGACGACGTGGACGGCGCCGAACTCGTCGAGGGCTGCCTGGGCGAGTGCCTCGACGGACGGGCCGTCGGAAACGTCGGTGCGAACGCCGATGGCCCGGTGGCCGGCGCTGACCAGGTCGGCGACCGTCGCGTCGAGCGCGTCCTGCTGGATGTCGGCGATCACGATGTGCATGCCGGCGCCGGCGAGCTGGGTGGCCACGGCTCGACCGATCCCGCTCCCGCCGCCGGTCACGACCGCGACCCTGTCCTCAAGCTGCTCCATGTTCGTCCCTTTCCGTCGATGTGGCCGAGCCGCTACCGGGCGTGGAACACGGCCGGCCGGCGCTCGGCGTAGGCGGCGATGCCCTCGCGGGCGTCGTCGGTCGCGAGCAGGCGGACCTGCTCGGCCAGCTCGTGGTCGGTGGCGGCCCGCAGCCGGGCGATCCGGTCGCCGGCGAGCGTTCGCTTGACGGATCGCACGACGAGCGGCGCAGACGCGGCGATCTCCGCGGCGAGTTCGAGGCTGCGCGCTCGGACCGCGGCGGCATCGTCCACGCACTCGTCGGCCAGCCCGATGGCGGCGGCCTCGCGACCGTCGATCCGAGCCCCGGTGTAGAAGAGCCGTCGGGCGTGCTGGCCACCGACGAGCTCGGGCAGCGTCGCCGTGAGGGCGAATCCAGGGTGGAAGCCCAGGCGGGCGAAGTTGGCCGACCAGCGGGCCTCTGGGCAGGTCACCCGGAAGTCGGCCACCAGCGCCAGACCCAGGCCACCACCGATGGCCGGCCCGTGGACGGCGGCGACAACAGGCGTGGCGATGGCGAAGAGGCGCAGGGCCTCGTGGTAGAGGGATCCGGCGCCGACGCTGCCGGGTCCGTCGCCGCCGCCCGAGAACGAACCGGCGTCGGGGCGCTGGCCGGAGAAGTCGGCTCCGGCGCAGAACGATCGCCCCTCGGCGGCGAGCACGATGGCCCGGCAGTCGGGGTCGGCGTCGAGGGCCTCGAACGCGGTCGCGATCTCCCCGATGAGCCCGGCGTCGAAGAAGTTGTGCGGCGGACGCCGCAGCTCCACGACCCCGACCAGACCCTCGTGTTCCACTTCGACATCGGCCACCGGCACTCCCTTCTGAGAACGGCACCGGAACCTACCCTGCAGCGTCACCAGACGCGGTCCGTCGCATGTCTCAACCGCTCGCAGGCGCGACATCGGTACGACTCTGTATCGTGATCGCATGGCTGTGGCTCCTCCCCCGACCGCTCCGTCCCCCCCGGTCCTCGACCAGATGCGAGCGATCGCCGACGCCGTGGAGACGAAGCCGCCGCGCCTGCGGCGCCGCGAGGTCATCCTCGCCGACGGGCACCGGGTCGGCCTGTCGATGTGCGGCGAGGGCGTACCCCTGGTCGTCGTGCACGGGATCATGGCCGAGGGCATGCTCTACGCCCGCACGCTCCGGCGCATCGCCGGCCTCGGCTTCCGGGTGATCGCCGTGGACAGCGCCGGTCACGGCCGCACCGCGCCGCTCGGGGCCGGGGGGTTCCGCTGGCGGTCCTACGTCGACCTCCACCGCCGCGTGCTGGACCACCTCGGCATCGAGCAGGCCGTGCTGCTCGGCCACTCGATGGGGGGCCGGATCGTGGTGGACGTGGCCGCTGCCGAGGTCGACCGCGTGCTGGCCGTCATCCCGACCAACGCAGCGATCGGTGGCGGCTTCGACCGCTTCACCCGGCTCGGGCGCTACGTACCTGGGTTGTTGCCCCTGGGCATCGGCCTGCTCGGCCTGGACATCGCCTCTACCGTGGTGCGGACCCGTCGGGACGCCGGCGCACTCGCTCGGCTCGCGGCGCCGACGCTCGGCGATCGCGTCCGGGCGCTGCCGTCGATGCCCGCCGCGTTCGTCGCCACCATCGGCAACCAGGGCTCCGACACCCGGCTCCGGTCGCTGCACGACGAAGGTGTCCCGGTCATCGTCGTCCACAGCGACCGAGACCTGGCCATCTGGTACCCCTTCGCCCGGGGTGCGGCCGCCGCCGCCGGCGCCACGCTGGTCACGGTGGAGGGTGCCGGGCACTCCTGGATGCTGGAGGACCCCGACAGCCTTCCGGCGATGCTGGCCCAGCTGCTGGACGGACCGCTCGGCGAGGCCATCGACGGGCGGGCTCGCGGCAGCATCGACGACATGTTCAGCCCCGACGCGCTGGCTCGCTCGCTCGACCGGCCCCGCTCCCGGCCCTACCGCCTCGAGCCGCGCCATCGCTGGCAGGTGGAGGTCGCCGGAGACGGCCGCTCAGTGCTCGCTGCCGGTGGCGACGAGCAGGGGGCGTAGCACCTCTCGCAGGAACTCCTGCGGTGGCACCGCCGGCGGTGCCACCACCATGGTCAGCACCACTCGGGCCACCCACTCGGCCAGGACGGGGATGTCGATGCCGCGCGTCCCGGCGATCTCGTCCAGGCGCCGGACCACCGGCTCGGCGAGCAGCAGCAGCCGTTCCAGCACGGTGCCGAACTCGTTCATGACGAAGGCCCCGACGAGGTCGGCCTCGTCCTGGAGGACCTTGCGCATGACGGGGTGCGTCACCGCGAAGTCGACCGCCGAGGCGATCACGGCGACGATGCCGTCTGCATCGTCAGCAGCGAGGAGGGTGGGGAGCAGCGAGCTCACGAGGCGGTCGAGCTCCCGGGCCAGGAGCAGGCGGGCCGCGTCCTCCGTCGTCCCGACCTGTCGGTACACGGTGACGCGGGAGACTCCGACCTCCTCGGCGATGTCGGTGACCCGCGTCCGGCGGAGCCCGTGTCGGGCGAAGCAGCTCGCGGCGGCGTCGAGGTAGGGGTCGAGGACTGCGGCAGGCACGGGCGGGAGACCGAGCGCAGTGAGGGGCGAAGGGCCGGTCACGGGCACCATTGTCGCGCACCCTTCTCCGCCGACCCGAGAACCCGGCGAGGGGTCACGACGTCGCGATGGCGCCGATCGCCACCAGGCGGTCGCGCAGCTTCTCGTCCATCAGGCCGATCTTGGTGAGGTTCGGCGTGATCTTGGCGAAGAGCACATGCTGGAACATCTGCATCATCGGCGAGCGGCTGGCGTCGAGGAGGCCGTCCGAGGGCGGGATCCCCAGTCGCTCCCACACCTCGGTGGCGAGGAATCGGTCCCGCATCAGCCACGACGCCTCGAGGACGAAGTCCTGGCGCTCCAGCCGTTCGGCCGACGTGAGCTCGTCGTAGTAGCCGCTCAGCGCCAGTGCGCCGAAGGCCACGTGGCGGGCCTCGTCTGCCATCACGTAGCGGGTGATCTGCTTGATCAGCGGCTCGGTCGAGAACTGGTGGATCAGCCCGAAGGCGGCCAGCGCGAGGCCCTCGACGATGATCTGCATGCCGAGGTAGGTCACGTCCCAGCGCGGGTCGGCCACGATGATCTCCAACAGCTGTTGCAGGTTGGGGTTGATCGGGTGGATCTCCCCGAGCTTCTCCTGCAGGTAGCGGCCGTAGACCTCGACGTGACGGGCCTCGTCCATCACCTGCGTGGCTCCGTAGAACTTTGCGTCCACATCGGGGACCTGGGCGACCAGCTTGGAGGTGGCCAGCAACGCGCCCTGCTCGCCGTGCAGGAACTGCGACGTGAGCCAGGTGTTGAACACGTGGCCCGCCTCGCGCTTCTGGGCCTCCGTGAAGGAGTCGAAGGCGTCGGCCGCCATCACCGGTAGGTACTCCGACAGACCACCGGGATCCTCGCGGTCGACCTCGATCGACCAGTCGATGTCGACCGATGCGTTCCACTGCTTGTCCTTGGCCTTGGCGTACAGCCGGCGCAGCTCCGGGCGCTTGGGGTCGTAGTCCCAGCCGAAGCGGTCATCTCGCACCGCCTCGACGAGCAGGCCAGCGGATGGATCCCCGTCGAGGGGACGGGTCCGGGGCCGGGTGGTGAGCACCGGGCGCTGCACCGGGACCTCGTACTGGGGTAGGAGGTTGGTGAGCAGGCGGGGATCGGACAGGATCTGGTAGCCGGGCGCGAGCTCCTTGGCGTAGCGCTCGAAGTACAGGATCTGCTTGATCACCAGCACCAGCTCGCGGGGCAGCCGGACCCGGTGGCGTCCGGCGACCTGCATGACGTCGGAGAGCAGCTCGCCGTAGCTGATCTCCGACAGCGGCTTGTCGGCCAGCGGTGCCACGATCCGGCGCACGTCTTCGCCGGCGCGCTCCATGTCGAGGGGGCCGGTCACCGCCCCGAGGGCGAAGAACGCCTCGACCACGCCGCGGGGGTCGTCGCCGAGCAGGAGGCCCGGGAGCGCATCGCGCAGCGCCGTACGGACCGCGGGCTCCAGGTGGCCCATGATGCCGAAGTCGAGCAGGGCCACCTTCCCGTCGGTGGTGAGGAACAGGTTGCCGGCATGCACGTCGCCGTGGAACAGGCCGTGCTCGAACGCGGATTCGAGCCACGCCCGCACGCCGAGCCGCAGCAGCTCCTCGAAGTCGTGGCCGGACTCGGCGAGCAGGTCGAGGCGGTCGACGGGGTGACCGTCCACGTAGGTCATGACCAGCACGCGCTCGTCGCACAGGTGCTCGATGGGCACCGGGGTGGTCACGCTGCGGTTGTCACCGAAGGTGTCGAGGTTGGACCGGAACTCGACCATCCAGCGGGCCTCGTTGCGGAAGTCGAGCTCGTAGCGCAGGGTGTCGGCGAAGTCCTCCACGATGGCGACCGGGTTCATCATCTGACCCAGCCCCCCGGCGCGACCGAGCACCGAAGCGAGGACGCGCAGGATCCGGGTGTCGCGCGCCACCTTGTGGCGGAGCCCGGGGCGCCGGACCTTGACCACCACCTCGGTGCCGTCGGCCAGCCGGGCCCGGTGGACCTGGGCGATGGAGGCGGCGGCGAGCGGAACGTCGTCGAAGGACGCGAAGGCGGTGGTGACCGGCTGGCCCAGCGCTCGCTCGACGATGCGGTGGACCTGGCGGGTCGGGATGGTGGGGACCTCGTCGAGCAGGCTGCGGAACTCCGTGGCTGCGACGTCGGGGAACAGCCCTGGGCTCGATGCGATCAGCTGCCCGAACTTGACGAAGGTGGGGCCGAGGTCGACGAAGCTGCGGCGCAACGCCACGGCCAGGGCCCGCGGCGCGCGCTGGCGCAGGCGCAAGGCGATGAACGGCCCGCGGCGGACGGCGACGACGGCGCCGTGGCGCGCCAACGTGGAGGCGATCTCCAGCAGCCGCGTCACGTCAGCCGGGTGGATGCCACCCAGATCGATCCGGACCTCGTAGGGCGCCGTGCCGAGCGGCTCGCCGGGTGCCACCGGGACGGATTCGGTCACGGTCATTGCAGATCCCCCAAACGTTCCCGATGCGACACCAGGAACCGTCGCGTGCAACAATGACACGTCATCGTATCACAATCAGGAGATGTGCGTGCGGATCGAACGTCTGGTTCCGAGCGAGATCACCCACGTCCGGCCACGCGAGGTCCGGCGGGCGATCACCACCGCCCGTCTGCTCGGCCGGGCCGGCGCGCGCACGGTGCGTCCCGGGGCCGGCCCGCGAAGCGAGCGCGGGGCGCTCGCACTGCGCCAGTCCTTCGAGGAGCTCGGGCCGACCTACGTCAAGCTGGCCCAGCTGGTCGCCTCCAGCCCCGGGCTGTTCCCCGACGTGCTCGCCGACGAGCTCCGCGCCTGCCTCGACAGCGTTCCGCCGGTGGCCTATCGCGACATCGTTGAGGTGATCGAGGCCGACCTTGGGGCCCACCACGACGAGCTGTTCGCGTCGTTCGACCGCGAGCCCATGGCGTCGGCCTCCATCGCCCAGGTCCACGCCGCCACCCTCCACGACGGGTCCGACGTGGTCGTGAAGGTCCAGCGGCCGGGCATCGGGCGCATCCTGGACTCCGACCTGCGCATCCTGCTCAAGCTGGCCAAGGGTCTCGACAAGGTCTCGTCCAAGGGACGCATGGCCAACCCGGTCGCGGTGGTCGAGGACTTCGCCACCACGTTGAGCGAGGAGCTCAACTTCGTCATCGAGGCCCGCTCCATGGAGCGCTTCGGCAAGATCATCGCCGCCAGCCAGACCCCTGGTGGGGTGCGGGTCCCGGGGGTGCACTGGGAGCTCACCAGCCCGCGGGTGCTCACCATGGAGCGCATCCACGGCTACAAGATCGACGACCTCGTCGAGCTGCAGGCCACCGGCTGGGACCTGGGGGCGGCGCTCAAGCGCGGTGTGCGGGCCTGGCTCGAGGCCGCCCTCGAGCACGGCTTCTTCCACGGCGACGTCCACGCCGGCAACCTCATGCTCGACACCGAGGGTGCCGTCGTCTACCTCGACTTCGGGATCTGCGGCACCTTCGACGACAAGACCCGCGACATCGTCCGGCGCGGGCTTCCCGCCCTGTTGGTGTCGGGCGACTTCGAAGCGGTCGCGCAGGCCATCTTCGACATGGGCGCGGTCCTCAACCCCACCAGCCTCGAGGAGTCGGCCAAGGACATCGCCGAGATCGTCGAGCCGATCCTGGGCCGGCCGCTGTCGGAGATCAGCTACGGCCAGGTGCTGATCGACATCGTGCGCATCGGCACCCGCTACGAGGTCCGCCTGCCCCGGGAGCTGGTCCTGGTGGCCAAGCAGCTGCTGTACTTCGAGCGCTACGCCAAGCTGATGGCCCCGGACTGGGCCATCCTCGCCGATCCGGAGCTGCTCAGCTTCTTGTTCGGCGACATGGCCACCGCCGAGATCGGCGAGGCCGACACGCCGGCGGTCTGACCGGCCGACGGGGCACCGCAAGACGACCGTTCGGCCCGATTGCGGTGCGTGAACGGGCGGTCAGCGCGGCCGTCGCAGCGACCGGCGCAGCTGCCGCATGGAGCCGGGCCGCCGCTCGCCCTCCAGCTTCTCCCGGATGTCGTTCCGGCGCTGCTGCAGGTCCCGGTAGCTCACCTTCTGGCCCTCCTGGCTGCCGAGGACCGCGGCGATGGCGTCGAGGTCGACGACCAGGTCTTCGGGGTCGAGGCCCATCTCCTCGGCGATGAGGTCGCGTCGCCGCTCGGTGATGGCCCCCGCGATGGTGGCGACCTCGGCCATGAGGTCGATGTCCGGTGCGAGGTGGAGGATGGCGCCGTCGATGAAGAGCATGTCCTTCACGAACAGCATGAGCACCTTGGGGAGCCGGGCGCCGTGGGCCAGCAGCTGCTTCACCGTCTGCTGCAGCTCGGCCACCATCTGCTCGCCGCTCATCTTCGTGAGGTCCGGCGGGGGGCGGTCCAGGTTGAAGTCCTGGATGACCTTGTCCAGATCGGCGTCGGGGTCGAGAGCTCCGAGGTCGCGCAGGGCCGCGAGCTGGGTGCGCAGGTCGTTGGTGGCGGCGCCGATGAGCATCGACAGGAACGCGATGCGCTGGTGCTCGTCCATCCGGCCGGTCATGCCGAAGTCCATGAGGGCGATGCGCCCGTCGGGCCGGACGAAGAGGTTCCCGCCGTGCAGGTCGCCGTGGAACACGCCATGGAACATGGCGCCCTCGAGGAAGGAGATCATCGCCGTGCGGATGACGGCTTCGGTGTCGACACCGGCGGCCTTCATCCCGACGACGTCGTCGAACGCGAAACCCGACAGGCGCTCCATCACCAGCATCCGGCGGGTGACCAGCTCCGGGTGGGGCCGGGCCACGACCCAGTGGCGCTGGTCGAGCTCCACCATCACCCGGGCGATGTCCAGCATGTTCGCCGCCTCGACCCGGAAGTCGAGCTCCTCGAGGATCGTCTCGGCGAACACGTCGACCAGGACCGGCGGGTTGGTGAGGGCGGCGACCGGGATGCGGCCCACCATGAGCGGGGCGATCCAGGCCATGGCGTGGATGTCCTGGCGCACCAGCCGGGCGACCTGGGGGCGCTGGACCTTGACGACGACGTCCTCGCCGGTGCGGAGGCGGGCGAAGTGGACCTGGGCGATGGACGCCGCCGCCACCGGGGCCGGTTCGAAGTGGTCGAACACGTCCTCGAGGGGTCGACCGAGCTCCTCTTCGACAACCCGGCGGACAGCGGGGAACGGCTCCGGCGGGACGCGGTCGCGGCACTGCTTGAACTCGTCGACCAGCTCGGGTGGGAACAGCCCCTCGCCGGAGGAGATGATCTGCCCCAGCTTGATGTAGGTCGGTCCCAACACGGTGAACTGCTCCCGCAGCCGCCGGGACAGGCCCGCCCGGGACACGCTCGGGCCTCGCCTGCGGTCGGTGGCCCACCACGCCGCCAGCGCCCATCCGAGCCGGAGCCCGGTGCCGAGGAACCGTCGGGCAGGCGGCAGGGCACGTCGCCGGGTCAGCACGGGCAGTTCGTCGCGCATCCTGGTGCGGAGCTGATCCACGACGTCGAGCCAGATGATCGACGCCCGGTCGAGAACCCACGGACCGTCGTCGGTGAACGACCAGCGTCTGAGATCCTCGGGCGGGGAGGCCGGCGCCGCCGGCCGCGAGCCCGGGTTCATGACCCGACCGCCGGTCGCGCCAACGCCGCTGAGCCTTGCCGCCGGCCCCCTCGCCAGAATGGTGACATCGCAACAAGCGTGGCACACTGTTGCAGGTACGGCAAGCACGGAAGCCCTCAGCGACCCAGGAGGAACATGACCGAGGACGGCCAGAAGACGTCGGAGGTCCGCACCGGGTACGGCGACGTGGTGGGCACGGACCGTGCCGGGGTGCGCGTGTTCCAGGGGATCCCGTACGCATCCCCGCCGACCGGCGAGCGGCGCTTCGCCGCCCCGGCCCGCCCGTCCCCGTGGGAAGGCCGGCGGGACGCCACCCGTCCCGGCCCGGCCTGCCCGCAGCCCACCGGCGGGATGTCGGCCGGCCAGGGCGCGGACTTCGCCAGCCTGTTCGGGCCCGGCGAGCTGGCGATGAGCGAGGACTGCCTCCACCTCGACGTGTACTCGCCGTCGGCCGGGGACGGCCCGTGGCCGGTGATGGTGTGGATCCACGGCGGCGCCTTCCGGATCGGCACCGGCTCCTCGCCGATGTACGACGGTTCCGCGCTCGCCCGTCGCGGGGTCGTGGTCGTGACCCTGAACTACCGGCTCGGCCCCTTCGGGTTCCTCAACCTCCCCGACGTGGGCCCGTCCAACGTCGGGTTGCTCGACCAGATCGCCGCCCTCGAGTGGATACGGGACGAGATCGCCGCGTTCGGCGGCGACCCCGACCAGGTCACGATCTTCGGCGAGTCGGCGGGCGGCAAGAGCGTGGAGTGCCTGGTGGCTTCGCCCCGCGCCACGGGGCTGTTCCGGCGGGCCATCGCCCAGTCGACCTACGACCCGCCCATGGGCGCGGCACCGGCCGCCGACGCGGCCCGCAAGCTCCTCGGCGCCCTCGGGGCGGTGGACGCCACCGGGAGGGTGGACCGCGGGGCGATCGAGCGCCTCGATGCGGGCGAGATCATCGCCGAGATGAACCGGCAGACCCTCGAGGCGATGGGTTCGGGGGGCGGTTTCCTCGCCGCCCTGGGTGGATGGTCGCCGGTGGTCGACGGCGACGTGTTGCCCCAGCCGCCCCTCGACGCCTTCGCCGGCGGCGCCGGCTCCGACGTCGCGATGGTGATCGGGACGACCCGCGACGAGGCCGGGTTGTTCACGGCGATGATGCCCGTGCTCGCCTCGCTCGAGGAGTCGGCCCTGCCAGGCATGCTGGCACTGCTCGTGGGCGAGGCCGCCGGCGGGTTCGTCGACATCTACCGGCAGAGCCGCGGCGCCGGCCTGGCGCCCATCGACGTCCTCGTCGCCGCCATGACCGACCAGATGTTCCGCCAACACTCGCTGCGCCTGGCCGGTGCCCGGGCGGCGGGCGGGGCGCCGACGTGGATGTACCTGTTCGACTGGTGTTCCCCCGACGGCGGCCTCGGCGCCTGCCACGCCCTCGAGCTGCCGTTCGTGTTCGGCACCCTGGGGTCCCCGCTCGGGCGCCTCGCCGGCACCGGACCCGACGCCGACGCCCTCGCCGGGGTCATGCAGGAGGCGTGGACCGGCTTCGCCGGCGCCGGCGACCCGTCCACCCCGACGCTGGCCTGGCCTGCCTACGACCTCGAGCGGCGGGCGACCGCGACGTTCGGCCCGGTGGTCGAGGTGCGGGATGCCCCGTTCGAGCAGGAACGGGAAGCATGGGCGGCCACCACCGGTTCGGCCCATGCCTGACGTGGTCGCACCACGTGACCAGGAGGACTGACATGGCTGCGAACTGGATGCCGACCAGCCGGATCAGCCGGGCGGTGACCCCGACGAAGCTGATCCTCGAAGGCGCGGGCGCGGCAGCGATCGCCAAGGCACGCCTCCTCCGCGGCGGCGACACCGCCGAGATGACCGCCGACCTCGCCGCCGACCCACGCCTGGCTCGCACCGCCGAGCGCCTCGCCCGCGAGCTCGGCGAGATGAAGGGCGCGGCAATGAAGTTGGGACAGATCCTGTCGTTCATCGACGTGGGGATGTTGCCGCCCGCGTACCGCGACGCCTTCGCCGCGCTCCAGGCCGACGCGCCACCGATGCCCTACGAGATGGTCGAGCAGGTCATCGAGTCCGAGCTCGGCGCCCCGCCCGAGCAGCTGTTCACCCACTTCTCCCGTCAGCCGATGGCCTCGGCGTCGATCGGCCAGGTGCACATGGCGCACCGGGGAGACGAGGCGCTGGTGCTGAAGGTCCAGTACCCCGGGGTCACCAAGGCGATCGAAGCCGACCTGCGCAACGCCGCCCTGTTCGCACTGCTGGCCAGGGTCGTCGGCCGACTCCTCGCCGGCATCGCCGGCAAGATCGACACCACCGCCGTGATCGAGGAGCTTCGCACCCGCATCACCGAGGAGCTCGACTACCGCATCGAAGCCCGCAACCAGCAGGCCTTCGCCGAGCTCTGGCGCGACGACCCGGCGGTCCACGTGCCCGAGGTCGTCCCCGAGCTGTCGACCCAGCGGGTGCTCGCCAGCCGCTATGCCGACGGCAACCGCTGGCGCTTCGCCCTCGACGCCCCGGCCGAGCTTCGCAACCGGTGGGGCACGGCCATCGCCCGGTTCCAGTGGGTCTCGCTGTTCCGCGACGGGTTCACCAACCTCGACCCTCACCCCGGCAACTACCTGTTCCACGAGGACGGCACCGTCACGTTCCTCGACTTCGGTGCCTGCCAGCGCTTCGACGCGTCGCAGCTGGCCCGGCTGCGAGGGTTGATCGACGCCGTCGTGGATGGCCGCGACGAAGCGATCGTCGACGCGCTGGTCGCCCTCGGCCTGGTGACCTCGGACGGGTCGAAGGCCTTCGACCACACCTTGATCACCCGTCCGGTCCGCCTCGCGGTCGAACCGGCCATGCACGACGAACAGCCGTTCCGCTTCACCCGCAGCTTCGTCGCAGACCAGGTCGGTCAGGCGGTGCGGCTCCGCTTCGGCACCGACGAGCTGCGCCTGCTCCAGCGCCTCGACGTGCCCGTCGAGCTGCCGATGGTGCTGCGGATCACCCTGGGCACCGCGGGGATCCTCAGCCAGCTCGACACTGCCGTGGACTTCCGCGCCGTGATCGACGAGGCCCTGGCCGGCCCCGTCCACTGAACGGGCGTCGGAAGCGGGCCCCGCCGAGGTTCCTGTTCCGCGCGGTGCAACACGAGTGTATCGTTGTTGCGAAGCGACACCTCTGGGGGAACGATGTCAGAACAGATCGTGGACACCGACCAGCTCGTCTTCGACACCGAGGAGCTGCTCGCCAACCACCGCTACGAAGAACCACTCGTGCTCAAGGACCGCCGGATGCACGGCGGATTCGACAGCGAGGGCCGCTACGTGTCACCCCGGACCCTCAACCGGGTGCCAGCCATCCGTGCGTGGCAGGCGAAGCTCGCCGAGGACTCCGACGGCATGGCGCTCATCGACTGCCCGCCGGACTTCTTCGCCGACTTCTATCCCAACGTCGACCAGACCAAGTACCTGCTCTCCGAGGGCGTCCGCACCCCGCTGGCCCACGTGCTCACCCACATCGGCACCATCGAGGGCTTCGGCTCGATCATCCGCTTCGTGGAGCTCGACGACCTGCAGCGGCACTTCGTCGAGCCCATCGACGGCACCGCCACGGCCCATCTCACCGGGGGCCTCTACGAGGCCCACGCCCGGGAC
The DNA here is from genome assembly GCA_041984725.1 of Acidimicrobiales bacterium. Lineage (GTDB taxonomy): Bacteria > Actinomycetota > Acidimicrobiia > Acidimicrobiales > Salinilacustritrichaceae > Salinilacustrithrix. The sequence continues at coordinate 15,910 of JBHIXO010000012.1, forward strand.
GAGTCCGGCTTCGAGGGCGAGGGCGGGCACCAGCAGATGTGGTACCTCGTGCGGGACCTGGCCTTGGACGATCCCGACGTGGGCGATCCCCTTGCCCTGACCATGAAGACCATGGGGGCGGGCGGCGCTGGTAGCGAGGTGGTCAACTCCATGGCCAAGTCCCTGGGCACCGGTGACCGGATCGTGCCGGGGATCGACTTCCAGCTCGAGACGGCGATCACCAGGATGACCGGCCTGCTCCTCATCGAGCTCCTCGCCGCCAAGACCTTCAGCTGGGCCGAGGAGGTGGTCGGTGACCCCCGCTACAGCGCCGATGCCGATGCCGCCGCCCGTCTGGTCGGCTACATCCGCTCCGACGAGGCACCCCACGTCGAGTACCTGCGCACCACGCTCACCGAGATGCGAGCTCGCACCTTCGTCGGCGACGACGGCCGCCGGGTCCCGGGCACCGACGTCATCGACGCGTGCTGGGACTACTCGATGAAGGCGATGTTCGGGTTGGGCGGCAAGCGCCAAGGCAACCGGCAGATGTTCCTGTCGGTGGTCGAAGCGGAGCTCGATGCCCACCCCCGGGGCGGCAGCATCCTGGCCGGCTTCCATGATCTGGAGACACCTGATCCGGTGATCAACGAACCGGCGCCGGCCAAGCCAGGTGCCGCCGCCCCCTCGTACTGAGACATCGCCCGTGCCGAGCCCAGCAATGCTGGTGGCGGCCTACCGTCATGGCTGGGCCGACCGTGGCCGGCGCCCTCGCCCGCTACCGGCCCGCAACGACGTGCGGTCGGCCCGGCCGTTGCCGCCGGACGGTCCTGAGCGCTCGACCGCCGTCTCGCTCGTACCGAGGTAGGCGGCGACCACGCGTGGGTCGGCGAGCACGTCGGCCGGGCGACCGTCGGTGATCACCGACCCGAGGTCCATGGCCACGAGCCGGTCGCACGTGGACCGCAGGAGCGGCACGTCGTGCTCGACGATCACCATCGCGGCGCCGGTCGCGTCGCGCAACCGGCGGAGCACGGGTCCCAGCGCCTCCGACTCGCGCTGGGCGATGCCTGCCGAGGGCTCGTCGAGCAGCAGCAGCTGGGCGTCCTGGGCGACCAACGACGCCAGCTCCACGACCCGGCGTGAGCCGGTCGACAGCTGCGACACCCGCTTGTCCCGGAACGCCTGGAGGCCGAGGGCCTCGATCAGCTCGTCGGCATCGTCGGAGAGGACGATCTCGGTGAGGATCGACGGGGCGAGGCGCAGCGCGGCGGCCACGGGATCCCGGTTGGGCGCCGAGCGGTCGAGGGCGACAGCGAGGTTCTCCGCCACGGTCAGGCTGGGGAAGAGCCGGGCGTCCTGGAACGTCCGGGCCAGTCCCAGATGGGCCCGACGCTGCGAGCTGACCTCGGTGACGTCAGTGCCGGCCACCTCGATCCGGCCGTTGTCCACCGGGACCACCCCCGACAGCAGGTCCAGCAGCGTGGTCTTGCCGGCGCCGTTGGCGCCGACGATGCCGACGATCTCGCCGGCGCAGACCTCCAGGTCGACGTCGTCGACGGCTCGCACACCACCGAAGCTGCGGCTGACCCCGACCGCCCGAAGGACGACCTCGCCCTCGGCGGCGGATGCTTCGGGGCCTTCGTCGTCGGGATCGTCAGCGGGGCCGATGAACACCGAGCGAAGGAGGTCGTCGCGATGGCGCAGATCCTCGGCCGGTCCGGTGAAGCGCACCTCGCCCTTCTCCATGAAGGCCGCCCGGTCGGCCACGTCGAGGGCGACGTTGACGGACTGCTCGACGAGCACGACGGTCAAGCCGGACTCGCGCAGGCGGCGCACGACGTCGAGCAGCACGCTGACCACGACCGGCGCCAACCCGAGCGACAGCTCGTCGAGCAGCAGCAGGCGCGGCTTGGAGACCAACGTCTGGGCGAGGGCCACCATCTGCTGCTGCCCGCCCGACAGCAGCGCCGCCCGCTCGCCCAGCCGCTCGCGCAGCATGGGGAACAGCACCAGGGCCTCTTCGATGGCGGCGTCGAGGCGGGCCTGATCGCTGCGGTAGAGCCAACCGGCGAGCTCCAGGTTCTCCTGCACGGTGAGCCCGGGGAACACCGCCCGGCCGCCGGGCATGAAGCCCACGCCCAGCGCGGCCACCGCGGCCGGATCCGAACCGGTGATCTCCTCCCCATCCACCTCCACCCGGCCCCGAGACGGTGGCGTCAGCCCGCAGATCGCTCGTAGCAGCGTCGACTTGCCGGCCCCGTTGGTGCCCAGCAGGGCCAGGATCTCGCCTTCGAACACGTCGAGGTCCACACCGAACAGGACCTGCACGGAGCCGTAGCGCACGTCGATGTCGCGGCACCGCAGCAGCGGCGACGGTCCCTCGACGACGGTGGCGTCGACGGCGGTGGCCCCGTGCCCGGCGGCCTCGCCGGCGCTCATGACGACTTCCCCGTGACCTGGCTCTCGAGCTGGTCGAGACGGCGGCGGAGCGCCTCGCCCTCGGCTCGGAGCCGTTCGATCTCCGCCTGCGAGCCGCGGTGCCGGTCAGCGGCGGCCCGCCGACGGGCGACCACCGCGTCGAGCGCCTCTCCCGACGTGGCGACCGGCTCGACCGGCGCGGCATCCGCGATGAGGCTCGGCACCATGATCCCGCGCCGGTCGGCGACCGCCCGCAGGTACCGGTCGCGCACCCCGGTGAGGAGCTGCGACAGTCCACCGGGGAAGGCGAGCAGCAAGAAGAGCACGCCGGCGCCGGTGACGATGAGCTGCAGCGAGCCACCGATGGTGTACTGGGCGATGCGCAACAGGAACGCCCCGGCGATCGCCCCGGGCACCGAGGTGAGCCCGCCCACGACCACCATGGCGAAGGCATCGAAGCTCTGCGTGGCCGAGAACGAACCCGAGCCGACGGAGAGCAGCACGAGGACGAGCAGTCCGCCGGCGAGGCCGGCCAGCGCCCCGCTGAAGCCGAAGGCCCCAAGGCGGACCGCGGTGGCGTCGACGCCCCGGGCCCGTGCCGCTCGCTCGTTGTCGCGCACCGACACCATGAGCCGTCCGACCCGGCTGGAGCGGATGTTGGCGGCCATCCATGCCGCGGCGGCCACGACCACCAGCACGAAGTAGTAGAGGGTGATCTCGCTGCTCAGGTCGAAGCGGGCGAACAGGACCGGCCGGTCCAGGCCGGAGGGCAACAGGTCGGGGAAGTAGCTGGGGTTGAGGAAGTACGTGGACATGGCCACGGCCAGGGCCAGGGTGGTGACCCCGAGGAACAGGCCTCGGATCCGCAGCGCGGGCAGGCCGACGGCGAGGGCGGCGAGCGCACCTCCGATGGCGGCGCCGGCCAGCACCACCAGCAGATCGACGCCGTCGTCGAGGAGGTTGGCGGCGACGACCCCGCCGACGCCGGCGAGCGCGAACTGGCCGAGGCTGATCTGGCCGGACCAACCGGTGAGCACGACGAGCGACACACCGATCAGGGCGTAGACCAGCGCCACGGTGCCCACCAGGTTGGTCTGGCTCACGCTGAGCACCAGCGGTGCGGCCAGGGCGACGACGGCCACGACGGCCACGATCCCACGGCGCGCCCAGACCACCTCGGGCAGCCGGGCCAGCTCGGAGGGCACCGGCGTTGTCTCACCGGCGGCCAGCCAGCTGCTGGCGCTGGCGTCGTCGGCGCGGGAGAGCCGGTCGCGCTGGACGAGCAGGGCCACGAGGATCACGACGAGGAACGCCACGTCGGTGGCCGACGAGCGTGACGTGGTCCAGAAGGTGACCTGCTGCAGGACGCCGATCCCGACACCGGCGACAAAGGCGACGAGGAGGTTCTCCATGCGGGCGAGCACGGCGGCGGCGAGGGCCGGCAGCAGCAGCGCCGGTCCGGCGAGCACGGTGGGGGGCAGCGCCTGGATCGGTGCGGTCAGCATGACGGTGAGGGCGGACAGCAAGCCGGCGATGGACCACACGATGGTGGACAGGCGACGCACCGGGATGCCGAGCACGAGGGCGCGCTCGGCGTTCTCGGACGCGGCACGCACGGCGACGCCGAGCGACGTCCGGGTCAGGAACCAGGCCAGCGCGCCCGCCACCACGGGGACGATGACGACGATGACGACGTGGTTCCCCGTGAACAGCACCGGGTCGAGCGTGAAGCTCGACGACAGCGGCGTGCGGAACGAGTTCGTGACCAGCGGCTGCCCGAACAGCGACGGGAGGCCGGCCTCGACCCCTCCCAGGATCTGGGCGAGGCCGATGGTCGCCAGCGTGAGGATGAGGCGGGGCGCCCAGAAGAACCGCCGGATGACGACCCGCTCGACGAGCGCTCCGGTGGCGGCAGCGGCCACCGCGCCGAGCACCAGGCAGACGAAGTAGTTCCACCCCCAGGACGTGAAGACGAGGATGGCCAGCACGCCGGCCGCGGCCCCGAGTGAGGCCTGGCTGAAGTTGACGATGCGGCTCGCCCGGTAGACGAGCACGAGGCCGACCGCCGACAACCCGGTGAGCGAACCGAGCACCACGCCCAGCAGGACGATGCCGGCCGGCATGCCGTGGGGTAGGACGGCGGCCAGCACCACCCAGGCCGTCGCGGCAGCCGCGGTCCACGCCACCGGTCGCCAGCGGGGCGGGATACCGGCCAAGGAGGGCACCCCGGCGACGCTCACGGCTCGATCGGCAGGCCGAGCTCACCCTCGGGCCAGTCGGTGACGAACCGTCGGCCGTCGAGGGTCGTGGCCCACCGGCCCGGTGCGCCGTTGAACGGCGAGATGTCGGCGGCATCCCAGTAGACCTCCCGGGCGGTGTCGGTGGCGGTCCGATCACCGGGTCCGAAGGACCACCGCCCGGTCTCCCCGTCAGTCGGCGGATACGAGAACAGGCCCTGTTCGAAGGTGTGCGGCGTCAGCTCGGGGCCCGCGCCGTGGATGCCGAGGAACAGCAGGAGGACGGGGTAGTAGAGGACGTCGTGGATGAAGGCGGGCTCGTCGGTGCGCACGGCCTTGTACGCCCGGTACGACTCGGCCTTCACTCCCTGGTTGACATCGCCGAGGAAGCTGATGCCGAACGAGTGCCGCCACTGCTCGGGGTCGTAGATCTGACCGAGCAGGTCGACGTCGGTGAGGGCGGTGCCGGTGATGATCCACTCGGGGTGGTACTCCTGCTGGGTCGCCTGCGTGGTCAGGAACAGCGGCAGCACCGGGTCACACATGCACACGACGCTGGTCACGCCCCGATCCTTGAGCTGGGCGACCATCCCGGCCGCCTCCTGGGACAGGCGCTGGAAGTCCAGCGTGTAGTCGATGCGGTGGGCGAAGGAACCGCCCCGCTGCTCGAACTCGGCGACGCCCCCTTTCGCGCACTCCTGGTACCAGGGCTCCTCGGGCACGATCATGCCGAAGCGGCGCTGCTCGCTGCGGAAGGCCGGGTTCCCGGCGTACTCGGCGGGGCGGCCCCAGACCCGTTTCATCGTCCAGTCGACCAACGACGATGCCAGGCGCGTGCAATCGACCAGCACGCCCCAGGCGTAGGGGGCGTGCTCCTCGTACCAGCGCTGGGACATGTGCACCGGCGGGACGGCCATGACCTTCTGGCGCACGAGCGCCTCGGAGTAGGGCGTGGTGAGGGCCGAGATGTCAGCGAACGATCCGATCTCCTGGGCCACGCGGATGGCATCGGCGTTCGCACCCTCGGCGCCGCCGCCGAAGAACTCGCTGAGCTGGTCGCCCTGGCCCTTGAAGTACTGCACCCGGACCTGGCGTCCGTAGAGCTGGAAGTGGGTGTTGAAGTACTCGACGTAGGCGTTGATGGTTCGGCGGATGTCCTCGGCCGTGTCCTTGATGTTGGCCGACTCGGCCACCTGCCCGGCCACCGCGTAGATGCTGGGTAGGTCGCCTTCCCGGAACGTGATGGTGATGGTGTCCTCGGTGACGCCGAGCGACGTGGCACCGCCGTTGTCACCCTCGAAGATGATGCAGGGCGGCGAGTACGGCTCCCGGGTCTGGCGGGCGCCGCCCGCACAGGTCGCGGCCAGGGCCGCGGTTCCGACCCCCGGAGCGGACGGGGCCGGCGGCCCACCGCCGGCCCCGACCTCTGCAGCACCGCTGGCGCCTTCGCCGGATCCCGACCCCAGCTGGTCCGACGGACCTGATCGATCCGAGGTCAGCCCGCGGTCGGTGCTGGCGTCCCCGCCGCCCGAGCCGACGGTGACGTCCTCGGGCGGCACGCTGGGCACGAAGGCCGCCAACAGGGCACCAACGAGCAAGAACGCGGCCAGCGGAAGGTACCCACCGAGGGCGAGCCTGGGCGCATCACGGCGCTGGGTGCCGGTCATCGCCCCGCGGCCCAGTCGTTGATCCGCCGGCGGTCGAGCAGCCAGGCAGCCAGTACGGCCAGTCCACCGAGGCCGAGCACGGCCGCGCCGGGAACGTCCTCACCCACCACCGAGGCGACGGTGCGGAGCACGGGCCGGGCGGAGCCGGCCGGGATGCGGGGTTCGTCGTCGGTCGCTGCGGTGGACGCCGAGGATGCCGGGTCCGAGGCGCTCGTCGGCGTCGATGACCGATCCGTCGTTCCGGTTCCCGGGACCGAGGGGCTCGCCGACGGGGCTGGCGGCGCCGGCGCAGCGAGCGGTGCGGATGCCGTGCCGTAGGAGAAGGTCTCGATCGGGGTGGTCTCCATGGACGCGTTCAGCCCACCGATGTCGATCCGGGCGCCGCCTCGGCCGGTGGCCGCGGCGAGGAGCACGTTGGCCACGGTCACCGCGAGCCCGGTCTCGGGCACGCCACCGACGAGAGCCTCCTCGATCTGGTTGACCGCACCGGCCAGGGCCTGGGAGTACACCGGGTTGAGGTACTGGAACGCCGCCGGGGAGTCCTTCAGCATCAGCTGCAGCGGGCTCACGCCGTCTTCGGTGGCCACGGGCATCTGGAGGGTGACCCCGGCCGGAGCGAGGATCGTGTTGATCGTCACCGCCGCCGCGTCGAGCGCCTCCAGGCCCGGGGATGCGTACCGGGTGCCGACCACGTTGGCCGACCCGATGGCGAACTCGCCTGTCGGGACCTGGCCGAGCACCTGGTGTACCCGCCACTCGATCCCCCGCAGGTCGACCACCGGGTTCCCGTTCACCCGGAAGCGCATCTGCCCGAAGGACACCGTGCCGGTCACCTCGCCGGCGCCAGCTTCGGTCTCGGCGATGCCTCCGGCCAAGAGCAGGTCACCGATGCCGAGGTCGATGCGTAGGTCGCCGAGCTCGGTCCGGCTCGACGCCGGCCCGCCCTCGGGAGCTCGGGCGGTCTCGTGTCCGCCACCGGCGGTCACCGGGCCGACCCTCGCCGCGTCCAGAGCGACGCGATTATCCACCTCGGTGGTGCTTCGGGAGTCAGCCGTGACCGGGCGTGGCAACGGGATGAACGACGGCGCCGCGCTCGTGTCGATCCCGAGACGCTTCAGCGTGGGGGCGGTGGCCACGGCGAGGAGGCCGAGGTCGCCGAGCAGGCCCAGGTCCATGGTGGCCGACGTGGCGGTGGCCGTGGTGCCGGCGAGCCGGGAACCGGAGGTTCCGATCTTGACCGGGAGGGCGAGGCCGCCGGCGAAGGGGGCGACGGTGAGGATCTGGCCCTCCACCGTGGCGAAGGCGACGCCGCCGGAGACGAGCACGTCGGCGCCGGTCGGCGCCGGTGCCGGGTCGGCGGCGGGCTGCTCGCCCGGCGCAGGCGGGGTTTGGGCGCTGGCCGGCACGATCGCCGACCCGAGCAGTGCCGTTGCGGCTGCCGCCGCCATCACCCGGCGCGCCGACCGTATGGAACGACGATTCGTCTGCACGGCCACCGCTCCCCCCGGATGCGACGCTGAAACCGATCTGGCTCTGTGTTGCGTTGGTCTTTCGCCGTCCCAACCGGGATCTCCTGCGCAAACCGAAAAACTTGTGGGTGCGTCCTCATCGGCGTTCATGCAACACTACAACAACACCAGCCAGTTGTCTCGCGTGGATCGCGAGATCCCGCGTCCCGATCTGCTCGCCCCGACCTTTGCGGTCGGCGAGCTCAAGGAGGTCCCTGTGCCCGTGATGGCCGTCGTGCGACGTCTCGTCCGTCCATCCGTCGGGGCGCTGCGGCTCGCCGGTGCGGTTGCGGCCGTCCCGATCAGGGTCACCGCCGCCGTCCTCGACAGCCCCCGGGTGGCCAGGACGGATCCGGACTCCCAGGTCCTGGATGAGCTGCGAGACCAGGGATGGCGACCGATCGAGGTGCGTCTCGAGCGCCGTCGAACCGAGGTGTGGCTGGATCGTGGCGTCCAGCAGCACACCGTGACCGGCGAGACCTTGGCCTTCGCCGCCTACGCCGCCGTGGTCGGGGCACGAGCCGGTGCCCACGTGCACCACACGGCATGACCTCGTTGCCGGCGCGGGCCGCGATGTCGGCGTGGTCCGCAGCGGAACCCGGACTGGCCGATGCCGTCGGTGGCTGGTGCGACGACCTGGCCGGGCACGACCCGGCGCGGCACGCCGCCGCCGTCGCCCGGCCGGGGCTGCTGCCGCCGCTGCGGTCGCTCCGCTACCTCGTGGCGCTCCAGGTCGCGAACGCGCAGTGGGCGGCCGGCCAGCTCTCCTCGCCCGGTCTCCGCCCCATCCGCCATCCCGACGCCTGGGCGAAGGAGGGCATCGCCGAGGTCCTCCGTCGACAGCTGTCGCTCATGGGTCCGGCGGGTGCCGAGGTGGCGAGGATCATCGCGAGCAGCGAGGGGTTGCTCCCCCAGGTCGTCGTGGACGAGCTGGCGCAGCACCCGGTCCGCCTGCGGCGGTTCAGTGGCGCCACCGCCGAGATGCTGGCCAGAGCCGAGTTCGGTGGCCGGGTCGGCCAGCTGAGCGACCGTCCGTTGATTGCGACGCCCATGGCCCAGCTCCATGCGGCGGTCCTCGACGGCGAGCGGCCGGTGTCGATCTGGGTCCGGCGGCCGGGCATTCGGCGCACCGCTCGGGCCGATGCCCGCATCACCGCGTCGATCGTGGCTGCGATCGAGGCCCTAGTCCCGGTCGCGCGCGACCTCCACCCCCTCGGATTCGTCGAGCTCGCGGCCCGCCAGGCCCTCCAGGAAGCAGATCTGCGCCAGGCCGCACTGAACGCTGTCGAGCTGGCCCTGGCGCTCGAGGAGATCGGCGCACAGGGCATCCACGTAGCTCGCCCGCTCCCCGGACTCGTCACGCGCCGAGCGCTCGTCCAGGAGGACCTACCGGGCGCCCGGCCCTTCGGCCACGCCGCCGAGGTGCTGCCCCCCGACGCAGCCGTGGCCTCCTGGCTCGCCGCCGGGCTCGAGGCTGGCCTCGCCGCCGGCGTGTTCCACGCCGACCTGCGGCCCGAGCACCTCGTCGTCCTGCCCGACCGGAGGCTGGCGGTCGTGGGCACCGGGGCGGTCGGGCGCTTCGACCTCCAGATGCGCCACAGCGCGTTCGCCTTCCTCATCGCCCTGCTCTCCGGCGACCACGCTGGTGCTGTCGCGGCCATGCGCGACGCCGGCGCCGTGCCACCGGGTGCCGACGAGGAGGCTCTGGTGGCCGAGCTCGCCACCACACCGTCGCTCTCGCCGATGACCATGCTCTCGACCGAAGGCGGGCTCACGGGCGCGTTGTCCGACGCCGTGGGCGTGTTGCTCCGGCACCGTCTACGACCCCCGGTCGAGGTCGTGCTGTTCGTCCGCAACGTGTTCGCGTTCCGGTCGTTCCTGGCCACCGTCGCACCCGAGACGACCATGATGGCGGCGCTGATGCCGTTGGTGCAGCGCCTCCCCGACCTCCACGCCCGGCTCGAGGCCGAGGCAGGGTGACCGGGACCTCGATCCCCTCGATCTCGACGGTCCGGTCCCGATCCGCCGATGACCTCTCCCGGTTGCTCGCCGCCGTCTCCGACTCCGCCACATCGGCGGTGGCTGGTCGTCGGCTCCGCCTCCGCCTGGGCCTCTCCTTCCCGGGGGCCGCACTCGGCCGGATCGACCGTCTGCGCATCAGCGTCGACGACATCGATGTGAGCGGTCTGGTGTTGACCCGGGTCGCGGTCGACGCCCGGCGGGTGCGGTTGGTGCCCGGCAGGGCACCACGGCTGCGAACCGGCCTGATCCGGATCCGGGCCGAGACCGATCAAGCTGCGCTGGACTCCTGGGCCCGCAGCGCTGCACTACCGGTCAGGCTTCGCCTCCGTGCCGACGGCGTCGCCCTGCGCGCCGGCCTCGGAGGGCTCCGCCTCGCCGAGGTTCGAGCCACCGTCGCGATCCAGGACCGGCTCCTAGTGGTCACGCCGGAGCGCAGCGAGGTGCTGGGGGTGGGCATCGCTGCGCCACGGGTTCAGGTCCCCCTGCCCGTCCCCCGGCTGCCGCGCGGCACGCGGCCGATGGGCATCGAGGTCGGCGACCGTTGCGTCTCGGTCGAGCTGGAGGTGCCGCGTCTCGACGAGCCGGTCGACGCCGACGGGTTCAGGACGGTCCTGGGCCTGCTAGCCCGGCAACCTCTTCATCCGGCCCGACGGCCGCATCGCGCTGGTGGACTTGCGGCCTGGACCCGGTCACCGGGATGACGGGCCGGCTGTTCGTGAAGGACATGCTCCACCTGGCGTCGTGCCGGTCACAGGTTCATGGACAATCGGGGGTTGCGGCCCTCGAGGATGCCGTCGGCTCGGGTCTTGACGGCGGGCATCATGTCGGGATGGGTGAAGACGTAGAAGGCGCCGTCGCGCACGGCGTCGGCCACCAGCGAGGCCACCTCAGCGGGCGCCATCCCGTCGGCCAGCACCTGGCGCAGCATCTCCGCCGGCATGCCGGCCGCTGCACCGGACGCGACGCCACCGGGCGCGCCGGGCCGATTGCGCTCGGAGGCATGGATGTTCGTGTTCACCCACCCCGGGCACAGCACGGACACGCCGACCGACGAGCCGGTCATCTGGAGTTCGTGGAACAACGCCTCGCTGATGGCCACGACCGCGAACTTGGATGCACCGTAGGGCGCCATGAACGGTGCGGAGACGTGCCCGGCCAGCGACGCGGTGTTCACGACGTGGGCCGGCTCACCGTGGGCGAGCATCCCGGGAAGGAAGGCGCGCAGGCCGTGGACGACGCCCCACAAGTTGACGCCGAGCACCCACTCCCAGTCCTGGGTCGTCAGCTCCCAGGTCAATCCGCCGGCGCCGACACCGGCGTTGTTGCACAGCAGGTGGACCGGCCCGAAGGTGTCGACCGCCTCGGAGGCCAGGGCATCCACCGCGTCGCCGTCCGAGACGTCCGTCACGACGGCGTGGACCTGCGCCCCACGCTCCTCCAGCGTGGCCGCCGCCTTCTCCAGAGCGGGCGCCTCGACATCGGCCAACACGACACGGGCGCCGTCGGCGGCGAACCGTGCGGCCATGGCGAAGCCGATGCCGCTGGCCGCACCGGTCACCACGGCGGTGCGATCCGAGAGCTGGGGCAGGGTCATGCCCCGGCCCCCGCGGCTTCGAGGCTGTGGAACTCGGCGAGCAGGTCGGCGCCGTTGGGTCGGGACGACACGGCCAGCTCGAGCTCGGCCACGGTGGCCGCCCGATTCTGGTCCTCCAGCAGCCCCAGCGACTCGGCCATCGACGCATCCCACATCGGCCCGATGATGTCAGCACCCGGATAGCGCTTCCCCGACTCACCCACGAACGTGCGGTCCCGCATCTCGGTGAGCGCAGTACGCAAGTACTCCACATGCGGGGTCTCGTCGGCCCGGATGAAGGAGACCAGACGGGCCGCCTCGCCGTCACCGGCCACCAGGTCAGGATCCGACAGCAGCTCCTCGGCCCAGGCGAAGACGTGGAAGGCCTTGATCTCCACGAACAGGACCCGGAGCATGGTGGAGATCAGCAACTCGAGGCCGACGTCGAGGTCCTCGAAGGCACGCTTGCCCAGGAACCGCTGCCGGGCACCGTCGGGATCGGGGCTGGCACCAAAGGCGATCCCCATGCGCTGCATCATCAGCTCGGTCTCGTCCTGGGTGACCGGGTTCTCGAAGGCGATGTCACGCACGGCGTACCACATGCGGTCGTGGCCGGCTTCCTCGCCGTGGCCGGCCTCGTCCCGCGCGTGGGCCTCGACCAAACCCCTCGAGAGGTGGTCCAGCGCCGTCCCCCGGATGTCGTCGTCGAAGAACCGCTGCATGTCCGGCGGGGCCAGGAACCGGATCATCGCGCCGAAGCCCTCCACCGTGCCGATCCGGGTGAGGTTGGCCACGATCGGTTCCCGCACCCCGTGACGCAGCAGCAGCCGGGCCTGCTCGACGCTGGGATAGTTGCCCGGCCAGGTGTCGACCGGAGCGTGCAGGATCTCCGTGCCGAAGTCCTTGCGGTGCTGATCCTGCCACGCCGCCAGCGCCGGCCGACGGAACTTGGTGCGCGGCGACACGTAGCTGCCGTCATGGAGGAACCCCCCGTGGCAGCGCACGCCGCCGGCCAGGAGCGGCTCCTCGATGTCGTCGGTGGCCAGCAACTCCTCGGAGCTGAACTCGAGCGTGTGCGCCATGGGGTCCTCCTGGTAGGCCGGCGGGTCTCAGCGTGCGAAGCGGGCCCCGACTCGCGCGCCGAGGCGGATGGCGTTCTGGTAGACGCCCGGGGGGAGCATGGCCATCAACTTGAACAGCTGGGCGTCGGTGCCGATGAAGGCCCGGCGCTTGTCGGCCTGCACGGCGTCGAGGATGACCTGGGCCGCCTTCTCCGGCGTCGTGCGGAACGCCCGCTCGGTCATCTCGGCCACCTTGTCGGGGTCCTGGACCAGCTCGGACACACCCAGCCCGGACATGGTGGCGTCGTCGAAGCGCCCGTTGCGGGCGATGTTGGTCTTGATGCCGCCCGGGTGGATGGTGGTGCAGGAGACCTTGCCGCCGTCGGCGTCGAGCTCGATGCGGAGCGCCTCGGTGAAGCCGCGCACCGCGAACTTCGCCGCGTTGTACGCCGACTGCGACGGGATGCCCATCATCCCGAACACGCTGGAGATGTTCACGATGTGGCCCTCGTCGGCGGCGCGGAGGTGGGGCAGGAACGCCTTGGTGCCGTGCACGACGCCCCAGAAGTTCACGCCCATCAGCCACTCGAGGTCCTCGTAGGACATCGTCTCCACGTTGGCGCCGAGGGCGACGCCGGCGTTGTTGACGATCAGGTTGACCTGGCCGTGGTCGGCCGCCACCTTGTCGGCCCACTCCTCCACCGCCTGGCGGTCGGCCACGTCGACGCGCTGGGTGGATACGCGGGTGCCGGTGGCCTGGATCCGGTCGGCGGTCTCGGCGAGGCCGGTCTCGTCCACGTCGCACAGGGCGACCTCGGCCCCGCGACGGGCCAGCTCGGTGGCCACGGCCCGACCGATGCCGGACCCGGCTCCGGTGATGGCGCCGACACGGCCCTGGAAGGTCTTCATCGTGGTTTCCCCTCGGTGCGGTGGGTGAGACGGTGCAACGAGAGTATCCGATTGTCACATCTCGTGCGAGTGGCTCACACCATGGTGAGCCCGCCGCTCACCGACATGGTCTGGCCGGTGATGAAGCCGGCGGCGTCGGAGGCAAGGAACACCACGGCCGGGGCCACGTCCTCGGGTTGACCGAGGCGGCGCATGGGGACGGCCTTCGTCATCCCGGCGATCACCCGCTCGGCGTCCGCGCTGGCCTCGGTGATCGCGTCGAGCAGCGGGGTGTCGGTCGGGCCGGGGCAGACCGTGTTGGCGCTGATGCCGTGGCGGGCGAACTCGCGGGCGATGGTCTTGGTGAACGCGATCACCCCACCCTTGGCTCCGGAGTACACCGACTCGAGCGACGAGCCGACCCGCCCCGCGTCGGAGGCGATGTTCACGATCCGCCCGAACGACCGCTCCACCATGGGGGGCAGCACGGCCCGGGTGACGCGCATCGGCCCGGCCAGGTTGATCTCGATCACCTTGGCCTGGAACGCCTCATCGGTGTCGAGGAAGGGACGCAGCTCGTCCCAGCCAGCGCAGCTCACGCAGATCTCGATCGGTCCGAGGGCCTCGGCCGCGCCTGCGACGGCCGCGACGACCGAGGCCGGATCGGTGACGTCGAGCTCGACCGCGACACCGTCGATGTCGGCGGCGACCTGTCGGGCGCGCTCGACGGCCAGGTCGGCCACGGCCACCCGGTGGCCGGCGTCGGCCAGACCCCGGCAGATGGCCGCGCCGATGCCGCCGCCCCCGCCGGTCACCAGTGCGGTGCGGGCGGTCATCGACCGGCGCCCGTGGTCGTGGTCGGCTGCCCGGGGCTATCGGAAGTCGAGCCCATCGAAGCCCTCCGCGGCCCAGCGGCGCAGGTGCTCGAAGAACGCAA
>JBHIXO010000013.1:0-29992 GCA_041984725.1 Acidimicrobiales bacterium
GAACGGGGCGCACCGGCGGCCGAGGTGGCCGGTCACCGGCTCGCGGCCGGCGACCCCGCCCGAGGCGCGGCGGCCGCCGCCCGCGCCGCCATCGCCGCGCTGGAAGCCCTGGCCGACGCCGAGGCCGCCGAGTGGGCGGCCCGAGGACTCGAGGTGCTCCCCGAGGGCGCGCACCCGGAACGGGGCGACCTCGCTCTGCTCCTCGCCCGGGCCGAGCGGGGCCGGGGCCGGCGCGAGGCCGCCGAAGCCGCGCTGGCCATCGCCGCCGATGCCGGGCGGCGCGCCGCCCGGCCCGTCCTGGTCGCCGAGGCCGCCCAGGAGCTGGCGCTGCTCGAAGGCGGCGTCGGGTTCTCGTTCGGGGACGTGCGCACCGACCTCCTCGACCGGATCGACGAGGCCCTCGCCACCGTGCCCGACGCGGAATCCGGCGTCCGCACCCATCTCCTGGCGTGGTCCGCGCTCGCCCGCGGCGGCGCCGGCGACCCCGACGCCGTCGACGCGCGCTCCGCAGAGGCCCTCCGACTCGCGGAGACGACGGATGATGCCCACGCGGTGGCGCTCGCCCGCCTGGCCCGCCGGATCGCCCGCAACGGCCCCGCGGGGCTCGACGAGCGCCTCGCCCTCGGGCCGGCCACGACCGAGGCCGCCGCCGGCTGGACCGACCTCGGAGTCGTGTCCCTGGTCCTCGAGGTCGCCGACCGACTGGAAGCGGGCCGCATCGTCGAGGCCCGCAAGGCCCGCGAGCAGCTCCGCGACCTCGTCGCCCCGCACGACCGGCCGGCCTACACCGGCTACCTGGGTTTCGTCGACGCCTGCTGGGCCCTCGCCGAGGGCGACCTCGACGAGGCCGCCGCCCTCACCGACCACGCGCTCCGCGTCGGCGGCGATGCCCTCGGGGCCAACGCCCTCCAGGCCTGGGCGGGCCAGCAATACGCGATCGCCCGCGAGCGAGACGACCTCGGTCCGCTCGTCCCGCAGGTGCAGGCGATGGTCGAGGCGCTCCCCGATCTCCCCGTGTGGCGGGTCGCGCTCGCCGCCTGCCTCGTCGGGACTGGCGAGCACGACGGCGCTCGGGCGGCCTACGCCCCGCTCCTCGACGCTGCCGGTCGCCTCGACCTCGGCGGCGAGTCACCGTTCTGGTACACCACGGCCGCCCAGCTCGCCGAAGTCGTCCACGTCCTGGGCGACACGGCGGTCGCCGCTCAACTGGTCGACGCCCTCACCCCGTACGCCGTCCGGTTCGCCGTCGCCGGAATGGGTGCGGTCACGCTCGGTCCCGTCCGGCGAGCGCTCGGACTGGCCCGGGCGACCGCCGGCGACCCGGTCGGGGCGGCCGACGACCTCGCCGCCGCCGCGGCGGCCAGTGCCGCCGCCGGGTTCGAGCCGTGGCGGGCACGCGCCGAGCGGGAACGGGACGAGCTCCTCGGGTCGGCTTGACCCCGGTCGCCGGTTGCAGCGGGCTACAAGTCGGCTGCAAGGCCTCGGGGCGATGGTGACGCCATGACCACCACGCAGAACCCCACCTCCTTCTCCCCCACCGCCCTCGAGGCTCGGGTCGACGCCCGACTCGCCGTTCCGCCGGCACCGGTCGGGACGCCCGACGGGGAGACGCCCGCCGACGAGACCGACGGCGCCCGGCCCCGTTCCCGTTGGCCGCTGGCCGGTGCCGTCGCCGGCGTCGCCAGCCTGGTCGCCTCGATGACGGCCATGCCCGCCCTCGACGAGGCCGACTACGTGACCGGCGTCCCCGTGGTCGACAAGCTCGAGGCCGGCGGCTACCGCATCGCCTTCGTGTGCGGACTCGTCGGCTTCGGCGCCCTCCTCGCCACGGCCTCCGGCTGGAAGCGGTGGGCCGAGGACCACGCCCCGCGCAGCCTCCCCGCCCGCCTCATCGGCCAGGGCCTCACCGTGACGGCCACCATCCAGGTCGTGTTCGCCTGCATCGCCGGCGCCCTCGGCCTCTACCTCCCCGGCGGCGCCGAGGCCGGGACCGGCATGTCCCGCGACGGCCTCTTCGTCAACTTCACGCTGCTCGACTTCGGCATGCTCCTCGGCTGGTGGGGCGTGGCCCTCGCCGCGGTCTGCTCGGCCGTCCTCGCGTTCACGACCACGCTCCTGCCCCGCTGGGTCGGCGTCGCCAGCGTCCTGCTGCTGCTTCCGCCCGTCGGCATGGCCCTGGCGATCTCGCTGCCCGGCTTCGTCGGCCTGACCATGCCGATCTGGTTGGTCGTCACCTCCCTCGGCCTCTCCTTCGGGAAGAGGGGCGCCGCGGCCGTCGCCTGACCGCTCCTGCCGGAGAGCGATCATCCACCAGCACGAGTTCCTGCAGCCCCGGTCCAGGGACCGGGGCTGCTCCCGTTCGGAACGTCGTCGACGCCCTGGATCTGGGCGGCCCGGCGGCGATGCCGGGCGAGGATCTCGTCGACACCGGTCGCCGTGAGGTGGCCGTCCTCCACGAGGAACCGGCCGGCGACGACCGTGTGATGAGCCGCCACAGGCCCACAGCGGAAGAGCGCGTCGACGGGATCGGTCAACGCGCCGGCGAACGGAATCCCGGACAACCGCCAGACCACCAGGTCGCCGCATGCCCCCGGGGTGAGCTGGCCGATCTCGCCGTCACGGCCGAGGCAGCGCGCCGAGCCCCGCGTCGCGATCCGCAGCGCGTCCCGGGCGGTGAACGAGGTCGGGCCGTTGCGGATGCGACCGAGCAGCATCGCTCCACGTGTCTCGAGCCACAGCGACGCGCAGTCGGTGGAGGCCGACCCGTCGCAGCCGATGCCCACCGGTACGCCGGCGGCGAGGAACTCGGCGACCGGAGCCATGCCGCCACCGATGAGCGCATTGGACGACGGGCAGTGCGCCACCCCGGTCCCCCAGCGCCCCATGCGCTCGATCTCCTCGGCGTTCGGGTGGATGCAGTGCGCGACCCACGACCGCTCCGACGCCCACCCGACGTCGGCGAAGTACTCGAACGGGCGGCAGCCGTAGGTCTCCAGGCAGTACGTGTCCTCGTCCGGGTCCTCGGCCAGGTGCGTGTGCAGCCGGACGTCGAGGCGTTCGGCGAGCTCGGCCGTCGCCCGCATCAGATCGGGCGTGACCGCGAACGGTGCGCACGGCGCCAGCGCCACCTGCACCATCGCCGTTGGAGACGGGTCGTGGTGGACGCCGACGAGGCGCTCGCTCTCGGCCAGGATCGTGTCGTCGTCCTCGACCACGGCGTCGGGGGGCAAGCCCCCGTCCTTGGCCGACAGGCTCATCGAGCCGCGCGTGGCGTGGAACCGGAACCCGAGCTCGCGGGCCGCCGTGATCTGTGCGGTGATCAGGTCGCCGCCACCGGCGGGGTGCACGTAGTGGTGGTCCATCGACGTCGTGCACCCGCCGAGCGCGAGCTCGGCCATGCCGACCCAGGCCGCCAGGTAGGACGCCTCCTCGTCGAGCAGCGCCCAGCGCGGGTAGAGCGTGGTGAGCCAACCGAAGAGGGTCTCGTCGGTCGCCGGCGCGTACGCCCGGGTCAGGTTCTGGAAGATGTGGTGGTGGGTGTTGATCAGCCCCGGCGTCACCACGCAACCGTCCGCATCGACGACCCGTGTCGCCGCCGGGGGCGTCGTCCCCGACGCGCCGACCGCGACGACCACGCCGTCACGGATCGCCACCCAGCCGCCGGGCAACTCCGTGCCGTCGTCGTCCTCGGTGACGACGTGCCCGCCGCTGACCACCAGATCTGCCGCTGCGTCCTCCACGTCGCGGACACTAGGCCCGGGCCGGACAACCGTGGCCCGCTTCACACACGTCTCACGAACCCGTCACCGGACGGACACGACAGGAGTCGACCGTGACCGACCCCCAGCCCCGGACCGTCCGCAACCCCCGCCGGGCCGACACCTCGGACCGGCCGCACGCCGACGCCGGCGACACGCTCGCCTTCCACCGACGGTTGCCGGGCTACGAGCCGACGCCGCTGCTCGACCTGGGACCCGACGCCGCGGCGTCCGCGGGTGTCGGGCGGCTGCTGCTCAAGGACGAGCGTCGCCGGTTCGGGCTTCCGGCGTTCAAGATGCTGGGCGCGTCGTGGGCGACCTATCGGGCGCTGATCGATCGGCTCGGGCACGAGCCCGACTGGGGCGACTTCGGCGACCTGCGTCGCGGCTTCGCGCCGCTCGACGGTCTCGGCCTCGCCGCCGCGACCGACGGCAACCACGGCCGCGCCGTCGCCCGCATGGCGAAAGAGCTGGCCATGCCCTGCACCATCTTCGTGCCGGCGAACATGGTCGCCGCCCGGATCGCGGCGATCGAGTCCGAGGGCGCGCAGGTGGTCGTGGTCGACGGGACCTACGACGACGCGGTGCGACGCTCGGCCCAGCTCGACCCCGGGTCGTGGCAGGTCGTGTCCGACACGTCGTGGCCCGGGTACGACACGGTCCCCCGTTGGGTCATCGACGGGTACGCCACCATCGGGTTCGAGCTCGACGAACTGCTCGACGGACCGCCCGACGTCGTCGCCGTGCCGTTGGGCGTCGGCGCACTCGGCGCGGCCATCGCCGAGGCGTACCCCCGGGCCATGGGCGCTCCGCCGTTCCTGCTCGGTGTCGAACCGACCGTCGCCGCCTGTGTCCTCGCCGCGGCCGAGGCCGGCCACATCGTCGAGGTCCCCGGCCCCCACGACTCGATCATGGCCGGACTGAACTGCGGCCTGGCGTCGCCGGTGGCGTTCCCCGCCGTCGCGGCCGGCTACGACGCGTTCGTCACGATCACCGACGATGCCTGCGCCGACGGCATCCGCCGACTCGCCGCCGCCGGCATCGACGTCGGCGAGTGCGGCGCCGCGGGCCTCGTCGGCTTCGAGACGTCGGACCCGGCCGTGACCCCCCGCGGCGACGACGTCACCGTCGTGTGCATCTGCACCGAGGGCGTCACCGACCCCGTCCGATTCGAGGCGATCGTCGGGCGGCCACCCGCGCACTGACGCCGACGCCGGGCCACCACCCACGAGGTCCGGGTCGACACGGGCGTCGATCGGGTGTATCACCGAGGGAGGGGGTGCACTCATGATCGACGTCCACCACTGCCCGCGCTGCGAGCTCCAGTTCCCGACGGCATCCGAGGTGGCCGACCACTTCGCCCGGGACCACGGTGCCGACCAGGGGGTCTTCGACCGCTACGCCTACCGGCGAAAGCAGGCCCGACCGGAGACGCCCGTCGTGGTGGCGCTCGCCAACCAGACCCTGGCCGACGAGGCGCTGCTCGCGCAGCTCGCCTCCCGGGGCCACGCCGGCCACCGGGTCGAGATCGTCGTGCCGGTGCTGCACCACGGCGACAGCGGCGCGCCCGCCGAAGCGACGGACGAACAGCTCGCGCGGGCTCGCCTCACGCACGCGCTGGAGGACCTGCGCGCCCGGGGCGTGGCCGCCGCCGGCGCCCTCGGCGATCTCGACCCCTATCTGGCGATCGCCGAACGGGTCGCCCGGCTCGCCCGCGCCGGCACCCCGATCGCGGGAGTCGTCGTCGGCACGCTGGGCGACGGCCCGTCGCGCTGGCTCCGGGCCGACCTGGTCACGCGCATCGAACGGAACCTGCAGCTGCCGGTGACGCTCGTCAGCCGGGCGCCCGCCGCCACCGGCTGACCCTGGGCACCGCCGAGGTCGACGACGCGACCTCGGAATAGATTTAGCACTAAAACGCGTTGCACATGATCGACACTCCCTACGGAAAGGTCGGTCATGTCCTCCCTCCCCCAGGCGCTCAAGCCGAAACTCCCGTTCCTCGTCGCGGGCTTCGCATCCTTCCTGCTCTCGGTGTGGCTCTACTTCGTCGCCGACGAGACGACCGCGGGCATCTTCGTCGGGCTCTGGGTCCCGAGCATCCACTCGCTGGGCACCCTCGTCGTCACCCCGGTGGCCGACCTCGCCCCGTCGCGGGTCGAGGTGAGGTCATGAGCACGCTCGCGCTCTTCATCTTCGGCATCGCCGTCTTCACCCTCACCGTGTACGGCGTCGTCATGGCGGGCGGGCTCGTGCTCACGAAGCGCACACTCGACGAGGAGGATCCCGATGGCGCCACGGTCGACCGCCGTACCGACGTTGCCGGACTGCCCGTCGACGCCAAGTTCTGACCGCACCGGGCCGCCGGTCCGGCGGCCCGTCATGACCCAGCGCTGGGCCGACGTCGTCTTCCTCCACTGGCGCTTCGACCCGGATGTGGTGCAGCGCCTCCTGCCCACGGGCGTCGAGGTCGACACGCACGACGGCGCGGCCTGGGTCGGTCTGGTGCCGTTCCGCATGGAACGGCTCGGGTTCCCGGGCCTCGCCCCGCTGCCCTTCGTCGGCAGCTTCCCGGAGGTGAACGTGCGGACCTACGTCCGTTCGGGGGGTCGGCGCGGTGTCCGGTTCTTCTCGCTGGACGTCGACCGGTGGCTCCCGACGCTCGTGGCCCGCGCCACGTACCGGCTGCCGTACTGCACCGGCGCGACGACACACGACCGCGTCGGCGACCAGCTCGTCAGCCGAGTCGAACGCCGGTGGCCACGCCATCCGGCGGCCCGGGCCCTGGTCCGCGTCGGCGTCGGAGGACCGATCGAGCCCGACGACACCGACCGCTTCCTGACCGACCGCTGGGGGCTCGTGGCCGGAGGCGGCCGGAGAGCTCGGCGGTGGGCGCCGGTCGACCACCCTCCCTGGCCCCTCCACGGAGCCGAGCTGCTGGAACTCGACGAGACGCTGGTGACAGCGGCCGGCCTCCCTCGACCATCGGAGCCTCCGCGGCTGCTGTGGTCACCCGGCGTCGACGTGCGGGTGGGCCGACCCCGCCCGGTCAGGCCACGGCGGTCGTGATCATGACCCCGGCATCGAGCCGGACGCCGGTCCCGTCGTGGTGGGCATCGAACGCGTCGAGCAGCGCAGCGCGTGCGACACCCGCGGCGCGCTCGTCGTACCGTTCGAGGAATCGCTGCATCCCGGCCATGCCGAGCGCGACGTCGACGGCGTCGTGCGCCGAGCCTGGTCCGCCGTAATACAGCGGGAGCGTGACGTCGTCGATGCCGGCGTCGCGCCATCCGGCTGCGTCGAGGACCGAGTGCACGACGTCGTCGACACCGAACGCGTACGGGCCGGCCGTCGGGTCGGTGTCCTCCACCGCGTAGCCGTTGGCCCGCAACCCGTGGGTGATCGCTTCCCATCCCACACGCTGGAACGCGCACGCATCCCGGGGTCGCCATGTCGCGATGGCGAGACGCCCGCCCGGGCGCGTCGCCCGGCGCAGGTTGACGAACGCGTCGACCGGATCGTCGAAGAACATGACCCCGAACCGCGAGATGACGGCGTCGAACGACTCCGGTTCGAATGCGGCTCGTTGCGCATCGGCGACCAACCACTCCACGGCGCCGAGTGCACCGGCGTCTGACGTAGCCAGCGATCGCGCCTCGTCGAGCAGGTCTCCGGAGACGTCGACGGCAGTCACGGCGCCGGCGCCGCCGACCAGGCGCGCGGCCCGCCTCGTGGTCGCACCACGGCCGCACCCGACGTCCAGGACCCGCTCACCCGGGATCAACCGTGCCCGGTCGAACAGGGGCTCGAGGACCGGCGCCAGCATCGATTCGAGGCGGTCCGCCTGTGCGAGCCACGACGCACTCGCACCGTCGCGCCACGCATCGGTGGACCAGGCGGCACCTCGCTGCTGTCCGGTCATCTGCGACTCCGCCTCTCGTCCGGGGAATGGTCGACCCCGTCGAACGGGCCGGCGACGGGCTTGGTCCCGCCGCCAGTCCACTGTAATAGTTCCGGTTCTCGTTCTATACAAGGAGAACTCGTGCGCGCATCCTCCCGACCCCGGCTCGTGCCGATCATCGTCGCGGTGGGCCTCGCCGTCGCCGCCTGCGGAGCGGATGACGACGACGCCGATTCGGCGACCGCCGACACCTCGGTCGTCGACCAGTCCACCGTCGCCCCCGGCACGTCCGACGGCGCCGGCGCCGAGGGCTGCGTCGACGACTTCGACGAGGAACAGGACTACTTCCCCACGAAGGCCGAGG
The DNA here is from genome assembly GCA_041984725.1 of Acidimicrobiales bacterium. Classification (GTDB taxonomy): domain Bacteria; phylum Actinomycetota; class Acidimicrobiia; order Acidimicrobiales; family Salinilacustritrichaceae; genus Salinilacustrithrix. Next base: position 8,024 of record JBHIXO010000013.1, read on the forward strand.
TCGTCGAGTCCGAGCTGTGGACCGTGGAGTACGAAGGTCACTACAAGGTGGTCCGTGTGGGTGTCGAGACACCGACCGGCGGCGGCGACGCCCGCTCCGACGTCTACGTCCTCGTCCAGTGCGGCACGCCGGCACCGCCGCTCGAAGACGACCTCGCCGGGGCGACGGTCGTCGAGATCCCGGTCTCGACGGTGGTCCCCACCTACTACGAGGACGTGACCGCACTCCACGAGCTCGGTCGGAGCGAGCAGATCGCGGCGATCCCCGACGCTGCGTTCCTGGACGACGTCGACAAGCAGCTCCCGACCGTCGTCGTCGACGCCGTCGCTGCCGGCGACGTCGACAACTTCGGTGACACGGTGTCGGCGGAGTTCTTCGTCGCGCTCGACCCGGACGTGGTGTTCGCGTACTCCGTGTACGGCTACGACGACCACGACACGCTGTCGACCGCCGGCGTCCCCGTCGTCGGTGTGCTCAACGCCGCCGAGCCCACACCGCTGGGCGACGCCGAGTGGATCAAGTTCCTCGGGCTGTTCTTCAACGACGAAGCCGGCGCCGCCCGCGTCTTCGACGAGGTCGCGTCGAACTACCGGGCGCTGGTCGACACCGCAGCGACGGCGACCGAGGAGCCGGGCGTGGTCTTCATGTCGCCGTACTCGGCGGAGTACATCGAAGCCCACCAGAACAGCTGGGGAGCGCGCCTCATCGAGGACGCCGGCGGGGCCAACCTGCTCGCGGCGGGCGGTCCGACGTCTCCGCAGGCCGTGTCGGTCGAGGCCGCCATCGAAGCCGCAGCGGTCGCCGAGGTCTGGCTGACCGAGTTCTCCGCGTTCGATCTCGCCGAGACGGCGACGGAGATCGAGGGGATGCCGTTCGCGACCTTCCCCGCCGTCGCCGACGGCCAGGTCTGGAACATCGGCCTGACCGACCCGGCACGAGACCTGTACTACGGCGTCTGGTCGACCCGGCCCGACCTCCTGCTCGCCGACCTGATCTCGCTCCTCCATCCCGAGCTCCTCCCCGACCACGACCTGTCGGTCCTGGAGGCCCCGATCACGGGGTTGTGAGCTCGCGGAGTGAGCAGGGGCGGCGCGCCTGGTTCCCGCTCGCTGCAGGCGTCGGCGCGCTCGCCGTCGTCGCGATGGCGGCCGTCGCCGTCGGTTCCGTCACCATCGAGCCCGCGACGGTGGTGCGGGTCGTGGTCGATCGGGCCACCCCGTGGTCGACCGAGCCGACCTGGACCGCGGCCCAGGAGCACATCGTGTGGAACCTCCGCGTTCCCCGCGTGCTGCTCGCCGCGTTGGTCGGCGCGGGTCTCGCCGTCGCGGGGGCGGCGCTGCAGGCGCTGGTCAGGAACCCGCTCGCCGATCCGTACCTGTTCGGCATCGCGTCCGGTGCGTCGCTCGCGGCCGTCGCCTCGATCGTCCTCGCCCCCGTCGCGCTCGGAGCCCTGTCGCTGTCGGGCGCAGCGTTCGCCGGTGCGGGCGTGACGACGCTCGTCGTCTACGCCGTCGCTCAACAGCGGGGTCGGGTGGACCCCCTCCGGCTCGTGCTCGCCGGGATCGCCGTCGGGCAGGTCGCGAGCGCATTGGTCACCATGATCCTGCTGAGCGTCACGGGTCCGGCGGGCGGGATCTCCGCCGTCCTGGCCTGGCTCGCCGGCAGTCTGGCCGGCACGACGTGGAGCTCGCTCGGGGCGCCCACCGTCGTGGTGCTCGCCGTCACCGCGCTGCTCGTCCTGCGCGCCCGGGCGCTGAACGCCCTGATGTCGGGCGACGAGGCCGCGATCTCGCTCGGGGTCGACGTCGGTCGTTTCCGGCTGCTGACGTTCCTCGTGACCTCGCTCCTCGTGGGCACGCTCGTCGCCCAGTCGGGCGCCATCGGATTCGTCGGTCTGCTGGTGCCCCACCTGGCCCGGTGGATGACGGGCGCCGACCACACCCGGATGCTGCCGATCGCTGCGCTCTACGGAGCGATCCTCGTCGTCGGCGTCGACCTCGTCGGCCGGGTCGTCATCGCGCCGAACGAGGTACCGGTGGGGGTCATGACCGCGCTGGTGGGCGGCCCGTACTTCATCCTGCAGCTCCGGCGACGGGGCGGGTTCCGGGTCGCATGACCCCGCTCGAAGTCCGCATCCGCAACCTCTCGGTGGTCGCGGACGGTGCGCCAATCCTCTCCGACGTCGAGCTCACGATCGACCCCGGTGAGGTCGTCGGCCTCATCGGCCCGAACGGCAGCGGCAAGACGACGCTCCTCCGCTCGCTGTACCGCGCCCTGCGCCCGACCGCGGGCGCCGTGCTGATCGACCGGGTCGAGATCGCCCGCATGCCGCCGCGGACGCGTGCCCAGCAGGTCGCCGTCGTCGCGCAGGAACACCCGGCGGACTTCGACATGCGGGTCGACGAGATCGTCGCCATGGGTCGGACGCCACACCTGCGCTCGTGGCAGAGACTCGGGGACGAGGATCGGGACGTCGTCGCGGCCGCAATCGCCCGCGTCGGGCTCGCGGGCCTCGAGTCTCGCGACCTCGCGACCCTCTCGGGCGGGGAGCGCCAGCGGGCGCTCATCGCCCGGGCCCTCGCCCAGCGCAGCGGCGTCCTCCTGCTCGACGAACCGACGAACCATCTCGACATCCGCGCCCAGCTCGAACTCCTCGAGCTCCTCGGCGAGTCGGGGACGACGGTCGTCGCGGCACTGCACGACATCGGGCAGGCGGCCCGGACCTGCACCTCACTCGTCGTCCTCGAGGGGGGCCGTCCGGTCGGGGTCGGTCGCACCGCCGACGTACTCACGCCCGAGCTCGTCTCCCAGGTCTTCGGCGTGACCGCGACGATCAGACCGATCGCCGGCGGAACGCATCTCGACGTCAGCGTGACCGGGCTCGCCCGGACCTGGTCGCCGCCCTACAGGTAGGGATCGTCGGGCACGGGGATCTCCTCCGACGAGACGAGTTCCAACTCGTCGAACGGCGGCAGCGTCTCGGTGGTGTGCGGGATCCAACGTCCCTCGACCCGGAGCCACGTGTCGGCCGCCGGGATCGGGTCGAGGCCGTGCACCCGCACCGACACCGGGAAGCCGTCGGCGGCGCAGCACGAGAGCATGAACTTGGTGAGCAGGAACGTGTCGCCCGGGCCGTCCGTGTCCGGCGTGACGAAGCCCTCGAGGCGGACGAGGACGCCGTCCATCTGGCGGAGGTCGTCGTAGGCCGCCCGGCTCGCGAAGTCGGCGATGTGCATCTCGACGGCACCGTCGACGGGGTCGGGCAGCGGCGGGTAGCTGTACCCCGCGCCGACGCTCGTCCCCCCGGTTCCCCCGGCGCCGGTTGCGGGTTCGGCCGATGCCGCTCCCCCGCCCTCGGTGTTCACCCGTTCCGTGGTGGCCTGCCGCTCGGCCATGAACGCGCCGAGCGGCGACGGTCCGATCGCGAAGACGACGACGAAGGGCGCGACGAGGATCCAGGGCAGGACGCCGTGCCGGTGCCCGGCGTGGTCGTCGGTGGCGGGATCGACCTCGACCCCGCCCGCCTCGTGATCCGGATGGTGTTCGTGATCGTGCTGGTGGTCGTGCTCGCGGTGCGGATCGCCCGGGCGTGCGAGCCAGCCGAGCAGGTCGACGGCCGCCAGCCCGGCGAGCAGCACCCCGGAGATGACGAGCCACGGCCTCATCGACGCCTTCACGTACAGCAGGTAGTCGTCGGTGAGGCTCAGCCGCAGCAGCATCACGGCGACGAGGGCGAGGATGACGCCCCGGGCTTCACGGTTCACAGCACGACCACCCCGAAGACGACGGCCGACGTCGTCGCGGCGACGAGTGCCAGCGGCGCGAAGCGGAGGGCGAAGTCCCGTCCGAACGTGCCCGACTGGAGCGCCACCAGCTTGATGTCGACCATGGGACCGACCACGAGGAAGACGAGCCTCGAGGTCAGCGAGAACTGGCTCAGGCCGGCGGCGACGAACGCGTCGGCCTCGGAGCAGATGGAGAGCACCACGGCGAGGACCGCCATCGTGGCGACGGCGGTGAGGCCCGACCCGGCCAGACTGTCGAGTATCGAGCGGGGCACGACGACCTGAAGCGTGGCCGCGGCGATGCCCCCGATGATGAGGTACGCGCCGGCGTGGAGGAAGTCGTGCCCGGCCACGTCGGCGAAGATCGCGCCGCGCGTCCCCTGGGCGGGCGTCCGGCGGCGGGCACGCTCGACCCAGGCGTCGCGTCCGATCCGGACCCAGATCCAACCGACGACGATCGCGGCGACGAGGGACGCCCCGAATCGGGCGCCGACCATCTCCGGCCGGCCCGGGAAGGCGACCGACGTCGCGACGAGCACGACCGGGTTCACGGCGGGGGCGGCGAGCAGGAAGGTGAGCGCCGCGGCCGGCGGCACGTCGTTGGCCACCAGTCGCCCGGCGATCGGCACCGACCCGCACTCGCAGCCGGGCAGGGCGACCCCTGCGACGCCGGCGACGGGAACCGCGAGCGCGGGGCGCGCCGGCAGGCGGCGGGCGATCGCTCCGGCGGGGACGAAGGCGGCGATGAGACCCGACAGCACGACGCCGAGCACGAGGAACGGCATGGCCTGGATGGAGATGGACACGAAGATGGTGAACCAGGCGCCCATCGCCGGTCCGTCGACGAGGGGGGTCCAGACCTCGCGGAGGAACACCGCGGCGACCACGGCAGCCGGGATCAGTTCGACGGCGCCGAATCGCCGCCGGGTCTCGGTGTGCGCCACCGCCACGGGTCGTGATGCTACGAGACGGGCGCGGTCCGGTCGGATCGGGCCGCGAGGGTCCCGAGCCCGGCCGCGACCTCTCGCCCGATGAGGACGACAAAGAACTGGGCGACGCTGAACCCCGCGATCGTCGCCCCACCGGCCGTGCCGTGGTGGAAGCTGACCTGCAGACCTGCGACGACGGCCACGGCACCGAAGGCGATCGACACCAACATGATCGTCGGGACCCGTCGGGCGAGGAGCGAGGCCGTGGCCGGGGGGCCGACGAGCAACCCGAACACGAGGAGGGTGCCGATGGCCTGGAAGCTCGCGACGATGCTGAGGGCGAGCATGGCGAGGAGCGCGGCCTGCGCGAGGTCGGGCCGCATGCCGAGCGTCTGGGCCTTGTCGCGGTTGAAGGTGAGGGCGAGGAACGGCCGGTAGAGCACGACGGTGACGAGAACGACGACCGCGGTGGCGATCGCCTGTCCTCGGATGTCGGCCTCGGTGACGCCGAGGACGTCGCCGAAGAGCAGCGACGTCACCTCGGTGGCGAACGACTGGGCGCGCGACACGATGACGATGCCGAGCGAGAGCATCCCGACGAAGAGCAGGCCGATGCCGGTGTCTTCCCGCACCGCGGTTCGGGACGAGACCACGGTGACGAGGCCGCTCATCACGAGCGCGGCGACGAACGCCCCGACGATCGGACTGAACCCCCAGAGCACGGCGAGCGCGATCCCGGGGATGACCCCGTGCGCGAGGGCGTCACCCAGGAACGCGAGGCCGCGCAACACGACCCACGTGCCCACCAACGACGTGGCGACCACCGCGACGAGACCACCGAGCAACGCTCGCTGCATGAACTCGGGCTCGAAGGCCTCCAGGAACAACTCCACGTCCCGCAGTCTGCGTCAGCCGGCGAGCGCGTCGGCGATCCGCTCGGCGTTGGTCCGGACCATCTCCAGGTAGGTCCCGCCACCCGACCCGTCGTCGCCGAGCGACTCGGTGAACAACTCGACGACGGCGATGTCGCCGACCTCGGCCGCGAGCGTGTCGGCCAGCTCGTTGGCAGAGGAGGTGTCGGCGAAGATCGCCGGGACGCCCTCGGCCTCGACCACCTCGGCGAGCTCGGCCAACTCGCCCGCGCTGGCGCCGTCGGTGGTCGAGCCACCGGGGATGACCGTGCCGATCACCTCGAAGTCGTAGCGGTCGGCGAAGTAGCCGAACACCTCGTGGTTCGTGACCAGGACGCGCTGCTCGTCGGCGAGACCGGCGAGGATCTCCTCGACGTCGCCGTCGAGCGCCTCGAGCTCGCCGATGTAGTCGTCGGCGGCCGTGCGCAGCGCGGCGCCGTCGATGCCCTCGACGCGCTCGACCAGGAAGTCGGCCATCCCGTCGACCGCCAGCGCCATGCGGGCCGGATCGGTGAAGAAGTGGGGGTCCTCGCCCTCGTGATCGTGCTCGTCGTGGTCGTGGTCGTGGTCCTCCTCCTCGGAGTGACCCTCCTCCTCGTCCGCGTGGTCGTGGTCGTGGCCCGCCGTGCCGAACTCGATCGTCTCGACCGCCGAGATCGCCTCGTAGGTGGGCGTGCCGTCGCCGGTCGCCGCATCGATGACGTCGACGAGTCCCTCCTCGAAGCCCGCACCGTTCACGATCAGCGCGTCGGCCTCCCGCATCTGGTTGGCCTGCTGGGCGGACGCCTGGAAGTCGTGGGGGTCGGCGCCCACCGGCATGATCGTGACGACGTCGACCTGGTCACCGGCGAACGCCTCGACCACGTCTCCGAGGATGTTGGTGGTCACCACGACGGTCGGCCGGTCGTCGCCGGCATCGCCATCGGCGCCAGAATCGTCGTCGCCACAGCCGGCGAGGAACAGACCGGCGACTCCGATGAGGAGCACCAGGAGTCGAAGACGTCGAAGCATGGGGCGATCCTCCGAGAAGCGCCATAGACGAGAGATAGAATCACTCTCGTTTTCGTCACGATAGAGACCGTGGCGATGCCGCGCAATTCAGACCGAGAACCGGAGCTGTTCGGTCGCGGCTCCTACGCTCGTCCGGATGACCGTGTCGGTGACGACCCGCGACCTCGAGGTCCGCTACGGCGACCGCGTCGCGCTCACGGGTCTCGACCTCGAGGTCTCGGCCCCCGCCACCGTGGCCGTGATCGGCCCGAACGGCTCGGGCAAGTCCACGCTCCTCGGCGCGATCGCCGGTCTCTCGGACCCCACCTCCGGGTCGGTGACCGTGGCGGCACCCGCCGCTCCTGCGCTGGTGCTCCAGTCGACCAACGTGGATCGGAGCCTGCCGATCACCGTGCGGGACACCGTCGGCCTGGCCCGGTTGCCGCGGCTCGGCCTGATCCGGCGCCGCTCGGCGGAGGACCGCGACGCGGTCGAGCGCGCGATGGACCGCCTGTCGATCGCCGACCTGGCCGAGCGCCAACTGCACGAGCTGTCGGGGGGACAACGGCAGCGGGTCCTCGTCGCCCAGGGTCTGGCCCAGGGCAGCGAGGTCCTGCTCCTCGACGAGCCGGTCACCGGGCTCGACGTGGTCTCCCGCATGCTCATCCTCGACGTGGTGGAGGAGGAGCGGGAGCAGGGCCGCCTCGTCCTGCTCACGACGCACAGCCTCGACGACGCCCGCCGTTGCGATCTCGTCCTGCTGCTGGCCACCTCCCCGATCGCGTTCGGCCCTCCGGAGGAGGTGCTGGCCGAACGGCACCTGCTCGCCGCCTTCGGGAACCAGCTGATCCGGGTCGAGAGCGGACTCCTGCTGTCGGAGGGACTCCATCACGATCACGATCACGATCACGACCACGGCGGCCACTGACCGCCGGCGGAACGTCCTCTCAGTCGTTCTCATTCCTGGCTAGCGTGGGCGGATGGCTGTCGACTCCCCGATCCACGACGAGGTCGCCGACCTCCTCCGGCGCGCCGACCAGCGCTACACGACCGGTCGGCGACGGCTCGTGGACGTGTTGCTCGACGGCGGGCCCATGACGACCGCGCAGATCCTGGCGAGCGACGAACGCCTGGCGCAGTCGAGCGTGTACCGGAACCTCGTGATCCTCGAGCAGGTCGGGGCCGTGCTCCGGATCGTCACGCGGGACGACTATTCACGGTACGAGCTCGCCGAACGCCTGACCGATCACCATCACCATCACCTGATCTGCACCAGCTGCGGCGACGTCGCCGACTTCGCGCTCGGCGACAAGACCGAGTCCAGCCTCGAGACCGCGCTCCGGCGTGCCGCCCGCCAGGCCGACTTCACCGTCGAGGGACACCGCCTCGATCTCGTCGGCCTGTGCTCGTCCTGTCACTGACGGGACCAATTTGACAAGAGTAGGAATCGCTCCGATTCTGTAGCGACCGCGGAACGTCGTGGTCGACCGGCGACGAGCGAGCGAGGACGGCCTGGCGTGATCCACCTGGACGGGGTGACGGCCCACCGGGGCAGGCAACTCGCGCTCCGCGACGTCAGCCTGCGGATCGAGCCCGGAACGGTGACGGCGGTCGTCGGCCCCAACGGCGCGGGCAAGTCCACGTTGTTCGGACTGGTCTCGGGGCGTCTGCGCCCGACCTCGGGCACGGTGCGGGTCGCGGGGCCGGTCGCCGAGGTCCTCCAGGCGACATCGGTCGACCCCCAGGTCCGCCTGACGGTGCACGACGTCGTCTGCATGGGGCGTTACCCCACCTGTGGTCGCCTCCGCCGGTTCCGGTCGGCCGACCGTGACGCGGTGCGGAACGCGCTCGCCGACGTCGATCTCGACGACTTCGCCCGGAGGACGCTCGACGAGCTCTCGGGAGGACAGCGTCAGCGGGCACTGCTCGCCCAGGGCCTGGCGCAGGACGCGCCGGTCCTGTTGCTGGACGAACCGGCCACCGGGCTCGATCGACCGTCCCAGCAGCGGATCCTCGACGTGATCCGCGCCGAAGCGGACAAGGGGCGCACCGTCGTCTTCTCCACCCACCACCTGGTGGACGCGACGAGCGCCGACCTCGTCATCGCGCTCGCCTGCGACTGCGTCTGCTGTGCACCACCCGACAACGCGTTCGCCGATCCCACCGTGCGCGCACTCTTCGACCCCTTGCCGCCGCCTCCCGGCGCTCCCGTCGCCACGTCGTAGCGACATCGCCGTAGTGAGAACGGTTCTGATTTCATGTACGGTCCCTCGTCATGGATCTCGACGCCTACCTCTCGACGTCCGAGGTGTTCGACTGCACCGGTCGGGTCACCCACACGCTCATGCTCCGTATCGACGGCACGGTGCAGGTGACGTTCGCCGGGGGCCGCACCGCCGTCGCCGACCCGAAGGCGAGAACCTGCCTGACCCCGGGGATGTCGATCCCGGAGGGTCTCTGGTCCGAGATCGCGGCGCTCCGTGTCTGAGCACCGCCACCGGCGACTGCTGATCATCGGCGCGGGCCCCCACGGGCTGACGTTCGCGCTGCGTGCGGTGGAGGCCGGGCTCCGACCCGGCGTCGACCTCGAGGTCGTGGACCCCGCAGGCTCGTGGCTCCGTGGCTGGAAGCAACGATTCGCCGCGCACCGGATCACCACCCTGCGCTCGCCCGGCGTCCACCATCCCGCGCTCGACCCCGGGGCGCTCCATCGCTTCGCCGCCGAGCGCGATCAACGCAGCGGAGGGACCTACGGCCAGCCGATCACGGAGGCGTTCAATGCGTTCTGCGACCACCTGGCCGACGACGCCGGTCTGACCGACATCGTGAACCCGGTCCACGCGCACCTGCTGGCCGCCGAGGACGGTGCCGTCACCGTCCTGTGCCGGGATCACGACGTGATCACCGCCGACCACGTCGTCCTGGCCTCGAACCCGGGGCGGCGCCGCATCCCGAACTGGGTCGACGACCTCCTGCCCCTCCCCCGGACCGTGCTCGCCCATTCCGGCGACGTCGACCTCCGCGGCCTCGATCTCGTCGGCGAGACGATCACCGTCGTGGGTGGCGGGCTGACCGCCGCCCAACTCACGCTCGGCGCCGTCGACTGCGGCGCCGAACACGTGCACCTCGTGACCCGGCGCCCGCTGCGGTCGTCGACGTTCGACGTCGATCCGGGCTGGCTCGGGCCCAAGCACCTGGCCGACTTCTGGCAACTCGCCCCCGCCGACCGGGCCGACGCCGTCTTCGACGCTCGGGACGGGGGGTCGGTGCCGACGTCCACCCTGGCCGAGCTCCGCCGCGCCGAGGCGGACGGGACCGTGTCCCTCCACGAGGACGCCCGCGTCGTCGCCGGCGCCATCTCGGGCGATCTCCCCCTCCTCGTCCTCGGCGACGAGACCCATCTGTGTGCCGACCGCGTGTGGCTGGCGACCGGGACCGAGTGCACCGTCGACGCGTGCCGGCTCCTCGACGACGTGGCGGCCGTGCATCCGTGCGCCGTGCATCGTGGACTGCCCGACCTCGGGCACGACCTGACCTGGCCCGGGACCACCCTCCACATCACCGGCCGCCTCGCCTCGCTCCAACTCGGCCCGGCTGCGGGGAACATCTGGGGTGCCCGCCAGGCCGTCGATCGGATCATGCCCGCGGTGACGGCGATGTCGGACTCGCTCTCCCCGTGACCGGGGTCTCGGTCACGCCCCGAGCGTGGCAGACGGGCGCGGGCGGTAGCGGAGCGCCACGGCACCGGACCGGAAGTCCTCGCGTCCGACGAGCTCCAGGTCGAGGGGGACCCGGAGTCCGGCGAACAGCGTCGGACCGTGGCCGGCGACGACGGGATGCACGAGGAACTCGTACTCGTCGATCAGGCCCAGGTCGGCGAGCGCGAGGGGCAACGTCAACCCGCCCACGAACAGCCCACGGCCCGGCTGCTGCTTGAGGGCGCGGACCGCCTCGGCCAGGTCGCCACGCACGAGCTCGGCGTTCCAGTCGACCTCGTCGATCGTGGTCGACACGACGTGCTTGCGGATCGCGTCGATCGTCTCGGCGAACGCGACGAGGCCGTCGTCCATCCAGTCCGGCCAGCCGCCCGTGGCCGGACGCTTCCACGCCTCCTCCATCATCCGGTACGTGATCCGCCCGAAGAGGAGCGCGTCGGCCCGGGCGAGGCTGTCGGCCCAGTACCGGTGCGACTCCTCGTCGGGCGTCACCGCCTCGTGATCGCAACAGCCGTCGAGCGTGACGTTGATCGAATAGCGCAGCGGCCGCATGGCGGGCCTCCCTGGTGAGCTGACCGACACAGCACGGACGTGCCGGCCCCACGAGTCTCATCGGTCGGACGAGATCCGTGGGCGACGTGTTTTCGCAACGCCTCTTGCGGGTAGAGGCGGACGCCCCCCCATCCGAACCCCGGGCGCTGCCCCGGCCGACTCCCCCGACACGCCATGGCCTTCAACGCACGCAACCTCGACGTTCCCAGCGAGACGGCATTCGCCGCCATCGCCGACCCCTCGACCTACCCCGACTGGCTCCTCGGGGCCGCCAACATCCGCGACATCGACGACAACTGGCCGAGCCCGGGCTCACGGTTCCACCACACGGTCGGCGTACGTCCGTTCGCGATCACGGACAGCACCGAGGTCCTCGACATCGAGCCCGGCACGAGCCTCACGCTGGACGTGCGGGCGCGTCCCCTCGTGAGCGGGATCGTCCACTTCACCGTGGGTTCGAACCGCGACGGAAGCGTGATCACGATGCTGGAAGAACCGGCGATCCGACCGATCGGCGACCTCGTCCGCCCGCTGCTCGATCCCACCACGCACCTTCGGAACCAGCGTTCGCTGGCCCGCCTCGAATCGTTGCTCCGCACCGCCGCCCCGACGCCGGCACGGGCGGGCTGATCACATGTCGACCGCACTTCCGACCACGTCGTCCTCCCTCTGGCTCGGGGACGACCACTCCCCGTCCCCGGAAACCGCCGACCTCCCGGCCGCCGTCGACGTCCTGATCGTCGGCGCCGGCATCACCGGCGTCGTACACGCTCTCGAGCTCGCCGAGGCGGGCGTGCGCGTCGGCATCGTCGACCACCGACCGACGGCGGCGCTCGGCGCGACCGGCCACTCCTCGGCCAAGGTGTCGGTCCTGCAGGGCACGGCGGCGGCGGACATCGCCTCGATCTCGGGCACCGAGGTCGCCCGGCGACACGTCCTCGCGAACCAGTACGGCCTCGACTGGATCGCACGGCGGATCGCCGAGCACGAGATCGAGTGCTCGTGGGAGCGGCGCGCCGCCGTCACCTACACCGCGGCTGCGGGCCACGTCCCGCGCATCGAGCGAGAAGCGGAACTGATCGCCTCCGTGCGGAGCGACGTCGTCGTCGAAACACCCGCACTCCCGTTCACCACCGCGGCAGCCGTGCGCGTCGAGGGACAGGGCCAACTGGACCCCGCCGCCCTCGTCCGAGGCCTCGTGCGGGTCGCCAGGGAAGCAGGCGCCACGTTCCACTTCGGCGTGCGTGTCCACGGACTCGACGGCGACGACGTGGTCACCGACACCGGACGCATCCGCGCCCGACACGTGGTCAGCGCCACCGGCCTTCCCTTCGCCGACCGCACCCTGTTGTTCGCCCGGGCGGAGCCCCAGTCCTCCTATGTCCTGGCCGTCGAGACCGAACTCGACCCACCCGAGGACATGTACCTCTCGACGGATGAACCGAAGCGCTCGTTGCGAACCGCGGTCGCACCGGACGGCTCCCGACTCCTCCTCGTGGGCGGGGAAGGTCACAAGACCGGGCAGGGCGGCGACACGCTCGACCGCTACCGCGCGCTGCGGACGTTCGCCGCCGAGCACTTCGGCGTGCGATCCGTCCGGCACCGCTTCATGACCGAGGACTTCACGACCCCGGACCATCGGCCGTACGCCGGCCCGGGCTGGCCCGCCGACGAACGGCTCCTCGTCTCGACCGGTTACAACAAGTGGGGCTTCACCAATGCCGTGGCGTGTGCGGCCGTCAACGTCGCCCACATCACCGGCGCGGACGCTCCCGTTTGGGCCGACGACTTCTCACCTCGACGACTCCCGCTCCGCAGCGTCCCCTCGCTGCTGAAGGCGAACGCCGACGTCGGACTCCACCTCGCAGGCGGGTGGATCTCGACGCTCGCGCCGGCGGGTCCACCCCGACCCGGTCGCGGGAGAGTCGTCGGCTCCGGCCTCGATCGGGTCGCCGTCTCCTCGGACGAGACCGGAGCACCGTGCTCGGTGAGCGGGGTCTGCCCGCATCTCGGCGCGATCCTCGCGTGGAACCCGGCGGAGCAGACCTGGGACTGCCCGTTGCACGGTTCCCGGTTCCGCCGGACCGGGGAACTGCTCCACGGTCCCGCGGTCGACGACCTGAGCGAGACCCGCGGCGAGGCTCGGCGATCCTGAACGCTGCCGGCCGCGATACTGCGACCATGACCATCGATCCGGAACCCACGATCGAGCGCCTCTTCGCGGCGATCGAACGCGGCGACGCCGCCACCATCGAGGACCTGTACGACGACGGCGTCGAGGTGTGGCACAACGTCACCGGTCGCACCATGGGCAAGGCCGACAACCTCGCGCTGCTCGGCTTCTGGTCGGGCGCGGTCGAGAACCTGCGCTACGAGGTGCTGGAGCGGCGAGCCTTCGCCGGTGGGGTCGTGCAACGCCACGTCGTCCACGGCACCGCCGGCGGCGAGACGCTGCGGGCCGAGGTCTGCATCGTCATCCACGTCGAGGACGGCCGGATCACGAGGATCTTCGAGTACCTCGACGAGCGGCACGTCGCCGTGGTCTTCCGACGGCCATGACCTGGACGGACGCAGACTGCCGACGGCGCCTGAGCCGCGGGTCCCGTCAGGACCTGGTCATGGTGAGGTGGACCACACCGCTCGGCGAGGAGACCGTCTCGACGGCGTAGTCGTCCTGCAGGCCCTCGAGCCCGTCCCAGAGTCGCACCCCGCGGCCCAGCAGGATCGGGGTCACGACGACGTGGAGGTGGTCGACGAGCCCGGCGGCGAGGAAGTCGCGCACCGTCGTCGGCCCGCCGCCGATCCGGACGTCGAGGCCGCCGGCCGCGTCCCGGGCGGCGGCGAGTGCGTCGTCGGGCGACGCGTCGAGGAAATGGAAGGTGGTGCCGCCCTCCATCTCGATCGACGGGCGCGGTCGGTGGGTCAGGACGAAGGTCGGCGTGTGGAACGGCGGGTTCGGCCCCCACCAGCCCCGCCAGTCGGCGTCGTCCTGCCAGCCGGGCGGGCCGAACTTGCCCGCTCCCATGATCTCGGCGCCGATGCCGGGCGCGAACCGTTGGGCGAAGTGGTCGTCGACCCCGCGGCTGCCGCCGGTCTCGCCGAGCATCTCCCGACCGAACCGGGTCGCGAACATCCACTCGTGCATGGCGTGGCCGGCGTGCCCGAACGGCGCGTCGAGCGAGAGACCCTCGCCCGTGCCGAAGCCGTCGAGGGAGATCGAGAAGTTGTGGACTCGGACGAGGGACACGATCTCAGCCTGTCCGCTGGCGTTCGAGGAAGTCGAGGATGCCGTTGTTGAAGACGTCGTTGCGGTCGCCGGCGACCATGTGGCCGGCACCGGCGACGTCGACGAACTCGGCGTGGGGCGCGGCCTCGAGGAACGCACGGGCCCCCTCCTCGCTGAGCAGGTCGCTGCTGCGACCGCGCACGAGGAGCGTCGGCACGGTCAGGGCGGCTGCGGCCCGGTCGAGCCGTTCCGGCGCGACCAGCGAGGCGCGGGTCTCGTCGTCGGAACCCATCCGTCCGGTGATGAACTTCGGGTCCCAGTGCCAGACCCACCGACCGTCGTCCCGACGCCGCAGGTTCTTGGCGAGCCCGTCCAGGTTCGACGGACGCGGGCGGTGCGGGTTGTACGCCGCGATGGCGTCGGCCACCTCCTCGAGCGACCCGAAGCCCTCCTCCATCCGGTCGGTCATGAAGGCGCCGATGCGTTGGCGGCCCTCGTCCTCGATCCGGTTGGCGACGTCGACGAGCACGAGCGCGCGTCCGACGGCGGCCTGGTCGGCCGCCTCGGCGATCGAGACCATCGACGTGATGCCCCCGAGCGAGGCGCCGACGAGCACGGGCGGGGTGGCGAGCGTCTCGAGTGCGGCGAGCAGGTCGCGCGAGAAGGCGTCGAGGCCGTAGTCGCCGTCATCGGACCAGTCGCTGTCGCCGTGACCCCGCAGGTCGAGCGAGTACGCCCGCCACCCGGCGTCGACGAGCACCCGCCACGTCCCGTGCCACGAGTGACGCGTCTGACCACCGCCGTGGAGCAGCACGACAGTGGGGCCGTCCTCGGGTCCGCCGACGTCGGCCGCCAGTCGCAGGCCGTCGGCGCCGGGCAGGTGGATCGTGGTCGGGGTGTCGCTCGTCATCTCGACGGCGAGGCTAAGGGCCGGTGTCCGGTCACGCCTCGATGGCCCGCCGGACGGCGTCGATCGCCGGCGACATGTCGACCGTGCCCGTCGTCGAGAGCCCGACGCCGGCGAGGCCGTCCCACAGCATCGTGGTGAGGTAGTCCACGAAGTCGGTGCGGGTCATCGCCGGGTGCTCGGCCCAGTGCTCGGTCGCCGCGAAGATCGCGCCGAGCGCGGCGTGGGCGAAGATCGACGCACCCCCGCTGTCCTTGCCCGCGGCCCGGAGGCTGTGCCCGATCAGCGCCGAGAACACCGGCGCGGCGCTGACGAGCATCTCGTTGTTGCCGCGCGAGATGAAGCGGAAGACGGCGCGGTCGCGTTCGATGAACGCCACGAAGGCGTTCACGCCGTCGCGCAGGACGTCGGCCGGCGTCCGGTCGTCCTCGATCCCGCTGTCGAGCAGGCTCAGCAACGCCGAGTCGTAGCGTTCGGCGACGGCCTGCTGGAGCGCGTCCTTGCTCTCGAAGTGGTCGTAGAGGACGGCCTTGGAGACGCCGGCGGCCGTCGCGATGTCGACCATCGAGACGTCGGGTCCGACGGTGCGGACCGCCTCGATCGCGGCGTCGACGAGTTCGGCCCGCCGCTCGGTGCGGTCCTTGGTCTTCGAGCCCTTCGGACGTCCGGGCTTGCGCTCGGCCATGCCGGGAACCTACCCGGGAACCGACTCCGGGTCGGTGGCCACGACGCCCCGTGACCACTGCCACAGCGGTTCCCCTTGAAAACCAACTCCCGGTCGGTTTCCATGGGCCCATGACCGCGACCCTCTCCCGCCGCATCGAGCGCCTCTCCACCGCCGCTGCGAATCGCATCATCGAACCCGACATCGACCTGCCGGGCGAGATCGGTCCGGGCCAGGTCGTCCCCGACGAGCTCCTGTCGGTCGCCGGCCTCGACCTCGACCTGACCGCCGAGCAGAAGGCGACCCTCAGCCGCGAGGAGACGGCGGCGATGTTCCGCTCGGGGATCATCCTCGAGGCGGTGCTCAACAGCGGGTTCTCCATGCAGATCGCGAAGTCGACCGACCCGCTCGACCCCCGGCACACCTTCCTCCTCCACGAGATCGGCGAGGAGACCCGGCACCAACGGCTCTTCCAGCGGGTCATCCGTCAGCTCGACCCGAAAGCCCAGCGCCGCGACCTCCCGCCGATCGACCGGTTCCTCGAAGCGGTCGGCCCCCACCTCATCATCGCTCTCCCCGCGCTGCTGCTGACGCTGGTCCTGGCCGGCGAGGAGATCCCCGACCTGGTGCAGAAGCGCGCCAGCGAGCACCCCGACACCGACCCCTTCCTCGCCGAGGTCAACCGCTACCACCGCGCCGAGGAGGCCCGGCACCTCTCCTACGCCCGCGCCGTCTTCCCCGAGACGTGGGACGCGGCGAACCTCGCGGAGCGGGTCGCCGTCCGCCACGTCGCCCCCTGGGTCGTCGGCGACATCTTCCGCTTCCTCGTGCCGCCGGGCGTCTACGAGACGATCGGGCTGCCCGGTCGCGAGACCTGGGACGCCGTGCAGGCGTCGCCGGCCCGGGTGGCCCTCCGCCACGAGGCGACCCGACCGGTGCTGCGCGTGCTGGTCGAGGCGGACGTCTTCGGGCGGGGTGCCGTGACGAAGGGCTGGCAGCAACTCTGCGGCGTCGACCCGTCGGGCGCGCCGCTCGACTGACGGCGACTCGTCACTCCCCGCCCGCCGGATCCGTTGCGCTTCCTGCCGTGCTGCGCAATACTCCCAAGTCGTCGAATCCGGAAAATTCGGAAGCGGCAACCTGGGTGACGGGCCGGCGGGTCGAAGCCAGGCCCCGGAACGGCGGAGGCGTTGGGTGCGGCGGTACTCGATCATCATGCTCGTGCTCTCGACGGTCGTCGGCAGCCTGACCACCCCGGCGTCAGCGGCGGCACCGCCGACGAGCCGGACCGACGTGACGACCGGCAGCGTGCTCACCGCTCCGGCAGTGCTGTCCGGCGCCGCGACCAGCGACACGGGCATCGCCGCGGTGCAACTCACCGTCCAGGATCGGGCCACGCGCCAGTGGCTGCACGCCGACAGATCGTTCGGCGACGGACCCGCACCGCGCCTCGACGCCGACCTCGGCGACCGGGGTCGACGACGACGACCTGGTCGCTGACGGTCGACCTCCCTGCCGGGAGCTACGGCTTCCGGTCGATCGCCGTCGACGCACTCGGTACGGACGAGCTCGCCGAGGAGCGGGAATGGACGAAGTTCGACGTCCGCGCGGTGAACCCGAGTGATCCCGAGGACGCCCTGATCTGGGCCGGTGACCTGGAGTCGGGTTCGCTGGCCGGGTGGGGGCATTCCCGGAACCCCGACCGCGTGTCGGTGGTCGACGATCTCGCCCGCGTCGGCTCCCACAGCGTGCAGCTCTCGCTCGCGTTCGACGAGGGCTGGCCTGTTCGCACCGAGCTGCTCCCGGCCCCGACGCCGATGCCGCCGGGGCCGAGCGGCGGAGGCGGCGGGACCCCGTCGCCGTTCTGGCCCTCGTTCTCCAACGAGTTCGACGTCGGTGGCGAGTACTGGTACGGCTTCAGCGTCCACCTCCCCACGACGTGGGTCCCCGACCCGAGCGATCGACTCGACACCCACGGCGACGACGACATCGTGATGCAGCTCCACGAACGGCCGGACTTCCACCTCGGGGAGACATGGCGTGCGCCCCCCGTGTCGTTGCGGATCGAACGCGACCGCTGGAAGGTGAAGCGGCGATGGGACTCGAAGCCCGTCACCACGGTCGACGGTGAGCAGCAGTACGAGGGCACCGAGGTGTTCGACCTCGGCCGTTTCTCGACCGGCCGGTGGACCGACTGGGTCTTCCACGTCCGCTGGTCCTACGGGCCCGACGGCATCCTCCAGGTCTGGCGCGACGGTGTCCTCGTCGTCGACGTCTCGGGCCCGGTCGGCTACAACGATCGCGACGGCCTCTACCTGAAGACGGGCATCTACAAGCCGTCGTGGGCGTCGACGTCGGACCCGGGCCCGGTGCGGGACCGACTCCTCCACCTCGACGAGTATCGGATCGCCGGCGCCGACGGCAGCTACGAGTCGGTCGCACCCGGCGGGTCGTCGACGTTCGTCGGCACGGTCGACCGCCACGGGACCGACGAGGCGCACCACGAGTTCGACGTGACGTCACCGGCGACGGTGCCGCTCGCCGTCGACTGGACTGACGAGGACGCGGAGCTCGACCTCGTCGTCCGCGACCCCACGGGCGCGGTCGTCGCCTCCTCGAACGGTGCTCGGCCGGCTCGCCTGCTCGTCGACGCCGCCCGCACGGGGTCGTGGACAGCGACGGTCGTCGCCGTCGGAGGAACCACGCCGTACCGCCTCACGATCCGCAACCCGGAGCGGCGCGCACCGTGGAGCCACACCATGGTCGCCGACGACCACGTGTTCACGGAAGTACCGCTCCTGCTGTCCGGATCGGCCGGCGCCTCGGCAGGCGTCGCCCGTGTCGACGTGATCGTGCAGGACCGACGGACGAAGCAGTGGCTGCAGTCCGACGGATCGTTCGGCCCCGGACCGTCCCATCCCTTCGCGGCCGAACTCGTGCCGGCAGCCGACGGGACCGCCTCGTGGTTCCTCGAACTCGACCTCCCCGACGGGACCTACGGATTCCACTCGATCGCGACCGACCGCGACAGGGATCGCGAGCCGCCCGCCGATCAGGACTGGACGAGGTTCGAGGTACGCCGGAGCGGCTGACGGCTACCGGGCCGGGATGATGCGGACCGGGTCCAGGCTGTTGTGCTTGAGGACGTCGTCCTCGGTGACGAGGTGCAGGTTCTCGCCGGACTTCGGCTTGCGGCCCTGGGCACGGCGCACCTGCGTGATCACATGGAACGCGCCGTCGTCGTCCTGCACGGCGTCGCCGGGTTGCACGCGTCCTGCGTAGGTGACCGATCCGGTCGCCATGGGTGGGCCTCCTGGTCCGAGGGGTGTCGGGACGAGGATATGACAACGGAACGGCAGTTCCGCAGCGCCAGCCGGGTCGCTACGTTCGGCGCTCGTGCGCGTGGGATGGATCGGGACCGGGGTGATGGGCGCGCCGATGGCCCGGCACGTGCTCGACGCAGGGCACGACGTCGTCGTCCACACCCGCACGAAGTCGAAGGCGGACGTGCTCCTGGCCGCCGGCGCCCGCTGGGCGGACACCCCCGCCGAGGCGGCCGGCGACGCCGAGATCGTCTGCTCCATCGTCGGCATGCCCGCCGACGTGCGCGCCACGCACCTCGGCCCCGACGGCACGGTCGGCGTGCTCACGCCCGGGCAGGTCGTGGTCGACCTCACCACCTCCGAGCCGGCGCTCGCGGCCGAGATCGCCGACGCGGCCCGAGCGCGCGGTGCCGATGCGCTCGACGCGCCCGTCTCGGGCGGCGACGTCGGCGCCCGGAACGGCACGCTGTCGATCATGGTGGGCGGATCGGCGGCGGCGCTCGCCACCGCCCGGCCCGTGCTCGACACCTTCGGCGGCAGCGTCGTCCGGCAGGGGGACGCCGGCGCCGGGCAGCACACCAAGCTGGTCAACCAGATGGCCATCGCCTCGACGATGGTCGGGGTGTGCGAAGCACTCGTCTACGCCGCACGCGCCGGGCTCGACGTCGACACCGTGCTGGCGTCGATCGGCGGGGGTGCGGCCGGGAGCTGGACGCTCGCCAACCTGGCGCCCCGGATGGTCGCGGGCGACACCGACCCGGGCTTCTTCGTCGACCACTTCGTCAAGGACCTGGGCATCGCGCTCGACGAGGCCCGCCGCCTCCGGCTCGCGGTGCCCGGGCTCGCCCTCGCCCACCAGCTCTACGTGTCGTTGCAGGCGGCCGGTGGCGGGCGGTTCGGCACGCAGGCCCTCGTCGAGGTCGTCGCCCGGCTGGGCGCCACGCCCTGGCCGCCGGACCCGGCGGCGCCCGCATGAGGCGGATCGGGCTGCTCGGCGGGATGAGCTGGGAGAGCTCCATCGAGTACGAGCGCCTCGTCAACCAGGGTGTGCGTGCGGCGCGGGGCGGTACGGCATCGGCCGACCTGGTCATCCGCAGCTACGACTTCGCGGCGATCGAAGCCCTCCAGGCCGCGGACGACTGGGAGGCGGCCGGCGCGCTGCTCGCCGGTGACGCCCGCCTGCTCGAACACGCAGGCGCGGAGTGCATCGTGCTGTGCACCAACACCATGCACCTCGTCGCCCCGGCGATCGAGGCGGCGATCTCGGTGCCGTTCCTCCACCTCGCCGACGCGACCGCCGACGCAGTCCTCGCCGCCGAGGTCACGACCGTCGCCCTGCTCGGCACGCGCTTCACGATGGAGCGCGACTTCCACCGTCGGCGTCTCGAGCGGCGCGGCCTCACCGTCGTGGTCCCCGACGAACCCGACCGCACGATGGTCCACGACGTGATCTACGAGGAGCTGGTGCGAGGCGTGATCTCGGAACCCTCCCGACGCCGGTACCTGGATGCGATCGATCGACTCGTCGAGCGGGGCGCCGAGGGCGTGATCGCCGGCTGCACGGAGATCGAGCTGCTCGTCGGTCCCGACGACGTCCCCGTGCCGTACTTCCCGACGACCCGCCTGCACGCCGAGGCGGCCGTCGCGTTCGCCCTCGCCGGCGAGCGACCGTGAGGATCGTCTCGCTCAACGCCTGGGGCGGCGCGATGCACGACGAGCTCGTCGCCTGGCTCCGGCGGTCGCCGCCGGACGTCCTGTGCCTGCAGGAGGTGACCCGCACCCCGGGCGAGACCGGGTGGACGACGTTCGCCGATGGCGAGCGGACGCTCCCCCAGCGCGCCGACCTCTTCGCCGACGTCGCCGGGGTCCTCGCGGGCCACCAGGCGTGGTTCCTCGTCTGCGACTCGGGTCCGGTGGACGTCGCAGGGGTGAGTCGGCGCCAGGACTTCGGGCTGGCGACGTTCGTGACCGGCGACCTGCCGGTGGTCGGGACCGTCGCCGAGTTCGTGCACGGCGACTTCACGGTCCACGACGAGTGGCCGACCTCGGGACGGCCCCGCCTCGCGCACGGCATCCGGGTCGCCGACCCACGCGGTGGACGGACCGTCGCCGTCGTCCACCTCCACGGGCTCCGCGACCGCGACGGCAAGCACGACACGGCCGCCCGGGACCGGCAAGCCGCGCGCCTCGCCGAGCTGGTCGAGCGGTTCCGATCGGACGGCGACCTGATCGTGGTCGCCGGTGACCTCAACCTGCTGCCCGACAGCCGGACCTTCGCCGTGCTCGCCGAGGTCGGGCTGACCGACCTCGTCGGCCGCGCCGACACGAGGACCTCGCGCTACGACAAGCCGGTGCGCCACGCGAGCTACCTGCTCGTCTCCGACCCGTCGGCCGTCGTCTCGTTCGCGACACCCGCCGAACCCGAGGTGTCCGACCACCGACCCCTCGTCCTCGACCTGTGACCGGTCCGACCGGCTCGGTGGCGTGACGCAGGAGTTCGGACGTTCCTCGGCGAAGTCCTTCGACACCGAAGTGAAGGTGCGGGTTGCGACTGGGGGAACGATGACCGCCGATTCCGTTGAGGACGTCCCGACCGGTGGGCTGCGTGGCCCGCGTCACCGGATCCCGCCGCTCGTCGCGCTCGTGCTCGCCTGGACCGCGCTGGCGTCGACCACGGTGGTGCTGTCGCTCACCGGTGAGCCCGAGCGGTCGTCCGCGCTCTGCGCGCCCGGCGATCCGAATCCCGAGCCCGGCAACCAGGGCGACGTGCCGACCGGGATGACGCCGGACTGGGACTGCGGTCTGCGACCGGTCGGCTTCCTCCCCGGCGCCAACGGCGCCATGGCCGTCGCCGGCACCTGCGCGTACACCGGGGTGGGCGCGCTCGGCGGCGACAACGGCGTGCGCGTCCTCGACGTCAGCGACCCGACGGCACCCCGGATCGTCCGCGTCCTCGACACGGGCAG